>DNWN01000141.1 GCA_003507115.1 Cryomorphaceae bacterium
GCGCGAGGTGGCCTACCTGGACGCTTTGCTCAAGCGCAATCAATCGATGGCAGAATACATCACCTTCGTGGGTGGCTGGTGGTGGTTGACGGGCCAAGAGGTACCATGGCCGGCAGCGCGGTGAGTAAACGTCATGGGTCCATCGACTTCTCGCGCATGACACAAAAAAGCCCGGTCCAAACGAACCGGGCTTTTGAACATCGAGTGGAGCTGGCGGGAATCGAACCCGCGTCCAGACAAGGAAACGATATGCTTTCTACATGCTTAGTTTGTCCTTCATTTTCATCCCAAGGCTGAGAACAAACACTCCACCTTCGGCCTATCTGCTAAATTTTCAAAGGCCCCCCGCAGCGCAGGGCCTCCTATTCCCACCTTTCCAGCACCCCTGGATCAGACTCCGTAGGACGGGGATTCTGAGGGATGTCCCGCTTCCGCACCTAGTGCGGAATTAGCTTAGTCTCCTATCGGATGATTAAGCGGCAAGAGCGTAGTTGTACTCGCCAATTATGGATTCCGACATTGAATTAACGAGCATCAATCGGATAGCTCGGCATGCTTACAAACCCCTTCATCTTGCTGTCAATACCGGTCAGCCCCATGCAGTGGAATGCAGGAGCAAAGGTACACCTTCCCCAAGACAGTCGGTGCCGCCTTATTGGAGGAATAGCGGGGAATTCAGCGTTTGGATCAACGTAACGCTGGTTTTCTTAACCAGGCTGTTCTTAACCGTCTCGCGCATGTCGTCGACAATACGTGGGTTGTAACTCGTGCGAAAACGGCCATCCAGCTGCCCTTTCTTACCGGTTAAAACTTGGTCCGTGGTTTTGGCCTCAGACATGNNTGCTCCATTGCCCGGGGTAGAGGTTGGCGGGATCCCCAGTATACTCGGCCGAGGCGACAATGCGCTCGCTTTGTTCCTCCACCTCTCGAGAGGTGATGATGCTTCGCTTGATGGGATCCACCAAACTAAATTTCAAGGCTCCGTGGATGTACACGCGGTAATCCACATCAAAGTAGACGACTTTATGGTAGACGGTCTCCTTGGTGATGACCCCGGTGTCGGGATTCTTTTTGTCGACAATCTCCTTGCGGTAGCCTTGGCGCTCATAGCGGGACATGGTGCCTGGCACCTCAGTCCAGTCGGTCATTTCCATTTCTAGGAGGTAGTCGGGCTGCTCGTTGGATTGGTAGCGGGTTTGGTCGTTCCAGTCGATCCAATCGATGAAGGGGTCGTCGGTCCGAACCAAATTATTGATCAAATCCGCCCGCATGCTCTGGCTCAAGGTGAGCTCTTGCCGGGTGGGGGCCAAAATATCCCGCACACCCACCGTCACCATCCCGTGGAAGACCGCAGAATCTTGGTATTGGCGGCTGTTCTTGTAGGGTTCTCCGATCTCCTGTTCCAAGTCAGCCCAGGTGTAGAAGGCCGCGCGATACTTTTGGTTCGCATACATGCGGTGCGCTTCGCGGTGCATGGGTTCGGCCACGGCACTGCGCCAAAGCTCCTGGATGGCGTTGTCCTCGGGACTGTACTTCAGGGCGCGGGCAAACGTGCGCTCGGCCCCGGTGAAATCTTCCTGATCGAGGGATTGCTGGCCCTGCTGGACTAAGTCTTGGACAAAGTTCCGCTTGAGTCCGTTGTATTCGGAGATGTGCGCAGAGGTACCAGAGAGTAGGACCCCCGCAGCATTGGCGCGGTCTTCCAAGTCGCGAGCGCGGACAAAAGCGTCCAGGGCGCCCACGGTTTCGCCGGCTTCGGCGAGTCGCTCAAACTCGCGCAATTGGGTTTTAATCTCCTTTTCGCCGTAGGTCTTGACCTGAATCATGGCCTTTTGATTACCGGGCTTACTCTCTAGGGCCTCCAGGGACGTGAGCGTCGCTTCATAGGTGAGCCCTGCCGCCGCCAACTTTTTACTGCGCTTGAGTGCTTGGTTGGTGGGGGAGCAAGAAAAAGCCACCGCTGCAATAAGCAGGGTGGCTAAAAACGTGGAGAAAATGTTGCGAGCCATAGGCTCAAAAATACATCAACCCAAGTAGGTTTTGAGGATCTTGCTGCGAGAAGTGTGCTTCAAGCGGCGGATGGCCTTTTCCTTGATTTGGCGGACGCGTTCGCGGGTCAGGTCAAACTTCTCCCCGATCTCCTCCAAGGTCAGCGGGTGCTGTCCATTGAGGCCAAAGTAGAGGCGGATGACGTCGCCCTCGCGAGGGGTCAGTGTAGCCAAAGAACGCTCGATTTCCGTGCGGAGTGAATCCACCATCAAATCGTCGTCGGGATTGGGCGAATCGTCCGAGTTCAAGACGTCGTACAAGTTGCTGTCTTCCCCTTCCACCAAAGGAGCATCCATGGACACGTGGCGACCGCTGTTGCGCATCGACTCTTTCACGTCCATTTCGCTCATTTCCAACTTAGTGGCAATTTCCTCGGCGCTGGGTGGACGCTCGTGCGCCTGCTCCAACGAGGCGTAGGCCTTGTTGATTTTATTGATGGAACCAATTTTATTCAACGGCAAGCGGACAATCCGAGACTGCTCAGCCAAGGCCTGCAGAATGCTCTGACGAATCCACCAAACGGCATAGGAGATGAACTTAAAACCGCGCGTTTCGTCGAAACGTTGTGCGGCCTTGATCAACCCCAAGTTGCCCTCGTTGATCAAATCAGGCAGCGTCAACCCTTGGTTTTGGTATTGCTTCGCCACGGAAACGACAAAACGCAAGTTGGCTTTGGTCAATTTCTCCAAGGCCCGTTGGTCACCGGCCTTGATTTTCTGGGCGAGCTCTACTTCTTCTTCCGCAGTAATCAATTCCACTTTGCCGATTTCCTGGAGGTATTTGTCCAAGGAGGCCGTCTCACGGTTGGTGACCTGCTTCGTAATTTTTAA
>DNWN01000017.1 GCA_003507115.1 Cryomorphaceae bacterium
CGGGTACCGAGCATTTGTTTGAATCCGGGATTTGGATTGGAGGCATCGATGGTAGTGGCACCGTTCGCGTGAGCACCTCTGCATACGATGCCCCGCAAGGATACGCGCCAGGCCGCGGCGGATTTGAATTCACCAATAACCAGGGTGGCATGTCCGAAATATCCTCCCTTCGAGACAACCCCAATTACCGCCCAGAGGCCATCTCCCACCAAGATTTTCGGAGCACCTTCACCGATGCGAACCTCCTGATTCCGGGGACGTCCATTCCCATCAGTGGCCACACCAACCCGATGGGGGTCGAAGTCCAGATGGAGACCTATAATTGGAACTACCGCTTTTCGGACTTTTTTGTCATCGTCAATATGACCCTCAAAAACGTGGGCGCCGAGACCTACGACGACCTGCACGTGGCCCTCTGGGCAAACACGGTGGTCCGAAATGTCAATGCGACGCCCGCCGGGGCCGGGGGGTCTGTGTTTTACTCCCAAGGAGGCAATGGATTTTTGGATAGTTTGCACATGGCCTATTGCTATGATGCGACCGGCGATGTGGGGATGACCGACTCCTACATTGGCCAAAAATTCCTGGGTGCCGAGGATAAGACCGGATTCAAGCACCCCGACATCAGCACCGGATTCAAAGACCACTACAACGCGTGGATCTTCAACAATTCCGGCCAGGCCCTCTTCTTCTTCCCCACCTCGGATCCTCAACGTTATGTCAAAATGACCCAGGGTCTCAACCAAAACCCCTGCTGGGACGACCCCACGGGGGTAGACTGCCAAAACGGCGTCGGAATGGACATTCAAGCCTTGTTGAACGCGTCGGGCAACCGCTCGGACCTCGTGAGCGTCGGGCCGTTCTCGGCTTTTGCCCCGGGCGACGAAATCACCCTAGCCTACGCCTTTGTCCTTGGCAAGAAGGTAGACGACGGCAATCCCAATGCGGCCAATACGGCCGCCCAAAAGGCACGATTTATTAGCAATGCGGAATGGGCTCAGGTCGCTTACAACGGCGAGGACATCAACTTTAACGGCCTGCTCGATGAGGGCGAGGACCGCGACGGCAACGGCAAAATCACCCGCTTCATCTTGCCCAGTCCCCCCGATGCCCCACGCATGCGGGCCGTCCCCGGCGATCACCGCATCGACCTCTTTTGGGCGCGCAATGCCGAAGAAAGCGTCGATCCCATCACCCAGAAAAAAGACTTTGAGGGCTACCGTATCTACCTGAGCCGCTTGGGATTTGATGTAGGAGGTAGCCAAAATCTCTCCGAGGACTTTGTCCGTGCGGCAGAATACGACCTCCCTGGAAATGGACTCTTCTATGAAACGGGGCTAGCGGACATTGCCCTACCCGAGCCGCTCTACTTCGCTGGGGACAGTACCGCCTACGAATACCATTACGCCTTAGAGGGCCTGCCCAACGGGTGGCAGCATGCTGTGGCCGTGACTGCTTTTGACCAAGGAAATCCGGATACCCAACTCGAATCTTTAGAATCGAGTTTCCTGGCGAACGATGTTCGAGCCTTTGCCGGAACTACGGCCAACCCCAGCATGAAGAGCTTCCCGCCCTTCGTATATCCCAATCCCTACTACGCTGGAGCCGCCTGGGAGGGGGTATCCAACTTCCAGGAAGAGTCTCGAAAGCTGGTCTTCGCCAACCTCCCCGCCCATTGCCGCCTGACTATCTCCTCTCCTGCCGGGGATATTATGGATCAGTTTGAGCACCACAACAGTTATATGGGCGATGACATCCGTTGGTTCCAAACCTTTGCCGGCGAAAACCCGAGCGACCGCGTCTTCTCCGGCGGAGAACACGCCTGGGACTTGCTGACTGACCAAAGCCAAATCCTCGCCCGAGGCATCTATTTCTTTTCCGTGCAAGACCTCGAAACCGGAGACTTCTTCACGGGCCAATTCACTGTGTTAAAATGATCAATTCCTCTCCTATGAAGCGCTTTCTTACCCTCTGTGTTGGTCTTTTGAGTTTTGCCTCCTTCGGCCAAACCTTGCCCTACACCTCGATCACGAGCATCCAATACGTGTCTGCCAGCGACTTGGCAGCCTGTAACGACACGTCGGCCTACCTGGGCGACACGGTCATGACCTACGGTATCGTCGTCACTCCCGGGGATGTATCAGAGGTTGCCTCAGGTTCTGTCCAAGGTGGACACCGCCCCTTCTTCTTCCTCGTGGACACCGTCGCCCAAGGGGCCGCCGGATCCTTCCGAGGCATGGAGTGCATGGGCGTCTACACCAACACCCAGGGCCAATTGCTTCCCTTGCCCAACGTCGAGTACTTGCTCCCGGGCGATTTGGTTAAGTTCACTGGCCGAGTGGGCGCGTACAACAACGGCACCCAGTTGGAGGCCATCGACGGCAACTCCTTGCAGGTCATTGGTTCTCGTCCCGTTCCTACCCCCGCCCAGATTACGGTGGGCGACTTGAACGACCCCTTGCGTGTCAACATTTTGACGACGGGAGAGCAGTGGGAGAACGCCTTTGTCGAATTCAACAATGTCACTGTCACAGAAGTCATTCCTTTCTCGGGCAACCGCATCAGCTTCAATGTGGTGGACGGCAACGGCAACAAGATCAACGTTTCGGACCGCTTCTTGGCCCAAAAGCTCTCCTCGTGGCAAACCGTCAACCCCTACTCGCCCCAAACGACGGGCTCCTTTGTTCCTCCTGTTCCAGGTACGTTCTATTCGAGCTTGAAAGGGGTGGTTCGCCACGATGGAAACGGCTGTTTGGTCGGTTCGGGCTCACGCGGCTATGAATTGAACCCCTTCGATTCCACCCACTACGTGGTGGCCTACGCTCCGCCATACATTGCCAACTTTGAGCGCGACCCCATGGTTCCCACCCCCAACCAATCGGTCGATTTGGTTTGCAACATCACCGACTTCGACGGCACGGTCGATTCGGTCTTCGTCTACTACTCGGCGGACACCTCCCTGCTTCCCACACAGTTCACCCAATTGACCATGAACCTCGCCGCAGGAACCACAGATGAATACGAAGCGACCCTGCCCAACCAACCCTTGGGAACCTTGGTGCGCTACTACATCCAAGCGTGGGACAATGAAGGCAATGTCTCCTACTATCCAACCACGCCGGTAGGGCAAGCACAGCCCAACGTGGACTACTACACGGTCCGTGCCAACGGAGCCATCATCCAAGATCTACAATTTACCTTGGCTAGCAACGGTACCAGCCCGTATATCGGGCAGAACGTCACGGTCAAAGGCATCGTGACGGCATCGACTAAACAGCACGACTTGGGCTTCTTGTACATTCAAGACGCCGGGGGCGGCCCTTGGAGCGGCATTTGGTGTGTGGGGTCCGGTATTACCCAATTCTTCCGTGAGGAGGAAGTCCTCGTGAGTGGCACCGTAGAAGAGTTCTACGGCATGACCCGCTTGAACGTTTCCTCCATCAGCAAGACGGGAAACCGCATGATGCCCGTCGCCTCGATGGTCAACCCATCCGATAGCGCTGAAAAGTGGGGGTACGCATGGGAGAAATGGGAAGGATGTCTGATCCGCTTGGAAGATCCCGCCCAACAGCCTTTGGTCATCAGTCAAACGAATCTCGGCTTTGGGGACTACGCCGTTTCCAACCAACCCAATGCCGGCTACTGGAATCGCGCCCTCGTTCTCGCGGGCCGTCAGTCAGCCACCTCATTCAGCTCGCTCTATGTGCAACTCGTCACCAACCTCGCGTATGACACCCTCGACGGCTCCATGGAAGTGAGCCCCATCGTGGTGAGCGACACCATGAGCATGACCGCGGTGGAGGGCATCTGCTTCTACGGCTTCAGCAATTACCGCGTGTTGCCCCGAAACAATGACGACTTCATTGGTATCAATGTAGCCTTGGATAGCACCGATCTCCCCCAGAGCACCGTGGGCATGTCCCATCCCGACGCTCTGGTTGTTCGGGCCTACCCCAATCCAGCCGCCCACTTTATCCAGCTCGATGCCCCCCAGGGATCAAGCTATAGGCTCACCGATGCGCTGGGCCGCCCTATCGCCTCCGGCCAAGTTCAATCCGTCTCCGAGCGCATCGAGACCGGTGGATTGGCTCGCGGAAGCTATTTGCTCCTGGTCGAGCACGAAGGGCTGCGTCAAGTGCTCCGAATCACACTCGCCAACTAAGTCAAATGCCGCGTCGAGGGTTGTCTTTCTGGAGTGCCTGGGTCGGTTGTGCGGCCCTGGCGATCGGGGCATGTGACCGGGGGGAAGCCCTGGGAAACCAAGCGCCTGAGACGCATTTGGCCGTAAAAACCATTGATCGCACCGGAGCTGATCGACTCAATTCAAAGGTGACCATGAGTTGGTACGGCACGGACATCGACGGCTATGTGACGGGCTATGAACTATCCCTCGACGGCATCTCTTGGAAGTTCACCACGTCGCAGGATAGCACGTTCTTGTTTGCTATTCCCCCAGGAAGCGACACGGCCGACATCACCCTGCACGTTCGCGCGATCGACAATTACGGAGATCGCGATCCCAGCCCAGCACTTCTGGTCTTTCCGCTCAAAAATGCGCCCCCTGTGGCCAAAGTCGATGCGGAAAGTCANNTGGCCGAAGTCGATGCGGAAAGCCAGTCCCTTGGCACCGCTTTAGGGGTTCTCACGTACCGATGGACCGCGACGGATCCCGATGGGAATGAAACCATTTCGGGGGCGGAAATTCGTTTTAACGGGGGGACGTGGATTCCGATTGACGCAAAACAATCCATGTTGACGTTTGTCTTAGAACCCGACCTAGGTGGCGGAATGGGGGCCACCGCATCACTCTATTATGGCAACGCCCTGCAAGCCGTTTTGACCGGCATCGATGGCCTCGTCGAGAATGGGAGCAATATTCTGCAGGTGCGCATCCAAGATATTGCTGGGGCCGAAAGTGAGGTTGATTCTGCCTTGGCGGTTACCCTGCAGCGGCCCAGCAGCGATATTTTGTTGGTCAGCGGTCAAACGGCCTCCGTCACGGCAAGCTTTCAGGGTTGGCTCAATGCCCTCTCGCTCACGTACGACGTTCTAGACCTCAATGCCAACAGTGGGGAGGCGCGCCCCTACTTCTGGAACCCTACTTTTCGGCACATCTTGTCGCAATATGATCGGGTCGTCGCGATCACCAATCCGGACAATGCGCTCGACCCCGTGACGGGAGCCACCCAGCCACTCCTTGCCCATATGGCGCAAGGATTGCAATCCTTTACGAGCCAAGGGGGCAAATTGCTGACTACGACGTCCTTTGGGCCAAACACAGACTTTACCCCCTACATCGGCTCCTTCCCCATGGATGGCATTGTGACGTCCTCCGGACAAGTTCGCCTGGTGCCTGATTCCGCCCTGGTTCCCCAGGTCACCGGCCCCTATCCCGACCTCCACCCTTCAAGTATTTTGATCGGCATTAGCCCCTTGGTCCCTTCGGCGGATGCCGATATCTTTTACCGCGCCCAATTGACCAAACTCAGTGGCTGGCAGGGGGATAACTGTGTGGCTGTTCGCCGAAAATACCTGGGCAACCCCGCCCATATCAATGAAGTTTTCTTCTCGGTCGAATTACACCGCGTCGCCGCCAGCAGTGCCGACATGGAGGACCTCCTCGAACAAATTTTGGTCTATGACTTTGCCTGGTAAATCCCTGCTGTGGCTCCTTGCCCTCTGCCTCCTTCCGCTCGCCGGATGGGGTCAAAAAACAGGTATACTTCGAGGCACCGTGACGGATGCAGAGTCGAAAGAAACCCTGCCCAATGTGGGCGTGACGCTCGTTGGAACCTACTTGAATGCGGTCACGGACTTTGACGGGCAATTCCAAATACCCGGGGTGCCCGCCGGCGATTACAGCGTGAAGGTGCAGGTGCTGGGATACGGCACCCAGATCCTCCATGGCATCCGTGTGGAAGCGGGAAAAATCAAAACCCTCACGGTCAAGTTGAGCTCCTCCGTCGATGTCCTGCAAACCGTGACCGTTCTTGGCCAGCGCGCCCAGGTAGACCTCGAATCTGCGAAGAGCGAACGCTCCATTACCGGGGACGACATTGCCCAGATGAATGTCCGCTCCGTTGAAGAGGTGGTCTCCCTGCAGGCCGGTGTCGCCAAAACCAACGACGGCATCCAAATCCGGGGAGCCCGTGTGTACGAAACGGAATACCTCGTCGATGGCATTTCAGCCCAAGATCCTTTGGCGGGTACAGGCTTTGGCGTCCGCGTTCAATCGTCGGCGATTCAGAGCGTCAAAGTCACGACCGG
The DNA here is from genome assembly GCA_003507115.1 of Cryomorphaceae bacterium. Lineage (GTDB taxonomy): Bacteria > Bacteroidota > Bacteroidia > Flavobacteriales > Schleiferiaceae > TMED14. Next base: position 6,268 of record DNWN01000017.1, read on the forward strand.
TGGGGCTTCGGCGGAATACGGTGGGGGCTCTTCGGGCGTCATCTCCACGCGCATTCGCGAGGGGGGCGATCGGCTCGAAATTTCAGGGCGCTACCTCCGAGATTACTTGGGTTCGGTCCAGCCGGCCACCAGCTTCAATACCGACCAGGCGGAAGTGAATATTTCCTTTCCGCTTCCGGGCACCAAAAACAAGGTGACGGTGTTCAATTCGGGAACAATGGACATCACCGATGACTATTTCCCCACGGTTGCCACCCAGCTCTACTCTTCCCTCTTTCCCGCGGATCCTGCCCAATGGTCGCCCCGCCAAAGCAATAGCTGGACCCATACGGCCAAGATGGGCTGGCAGGTCCGCAGCGGTACGAAGTTGACCCTGACCAACCAGCATTCGCTCAACATCAACCAAAATTCTCGCACCCTCCAGATTGTGGGATTTGACGCCATTTTAGCCCCTGGCTACCAATATGCTCGAAGTCGGAATTTGGACAATGCGACCACCTACACGCACCATAGCAACCTGACGGCCCTCAACTTGACGCACGTTTTCAACCCCCATTGGGGCTTGACGCTCAGCGCCGGGCGCATGTTTACCAATTTGCGGGCGGATGCCAATGGTCGCCCTTTCCGCGAGGCAACAGTCGATCAGATTCTCGACGAAGACAACATCGCGTCCTACCCTCTTGAGGTGTTTAATCCGTATGACCCCAGCGGGATTTTCTACATCCGCCCAGGCGATGGATTGGTTAACAACGGGGGGATTACCTCGACGTGGCACGACCACTACGCTCAAGAATATACGCTCCGTGGCAAGGTGAATTACTATCCCGAAAATCAAGTGCACCAGGTGGCCGCGGGCTGGGAGCACCAGTGGAATGAGTACCAATGGGTGGATGTTACCTCTCCGTGGGTGGGCGCGCCGATCCAAATCAATGACAGCGTCAGCACCCCGAGCATTAGCATCGGATCGAGCAATGATATTTGGAAGGTCCAACCTCAAAAGGGCGGCGCCTTTGTCGAAGACCAAATTTCCTACAAGGGCATCCAGGCCAGCTTGGGAATGCGATTCAACTATTGGGCCCCTGGCGCCTTTGCCGACCTAGCCGTAGCGGATTCCACCGCCCCCGTCATCCCCGCTATCCGAAGTGACTACATGGACAAGACAATCGCCTTGGGCGGGCTTCGCTGGAAGGCGCGCCTACTGCCCCGGATCAATGTGTCCTTCCCTGTCACACCTAACAATGTGCTGTATTTCAACTACGGACATAGCATGCGTCTCCCCCACCCGCGCTTTATCTATGCTGGCTTGGATCCCGTCTACCAAGACCGCAGCTTCTTGAGCTTCCTGGGCAATCCCGACTTGGATCCCGAAGTCAACGTGTCCTATGAGGTGGGCTACAAGGCGGCATTGACCCGTGATTTGGCCATCACTGTGGGGGCTTACAACAACAACCGCTTTGATTATATCGTCTCACGACGGGTGATTGTGAAGGACCAAACCGGTCGCCCGGTCACCAAGACGATGTATATCAACCAGGATTACGCCAAGATTCAGGGCCTTGAGTTAGGTATCGACTACCGCTTTGCCCGTTACTTCCGCTTGTTTGGGAACGGGAGCTTTCAAATCGCACGTGGCAAATCCAATTCGGCCCGAGAGTCTGCCCTGCAAATTGAGCAAAACGGCGAGGTGTCTCTCACCAAGGAGAACTACCTCGCCTGGGACCGACCCTGGAGCACCAACTGGGGGATTTTCTTTAGCCCCGATTCTACCCTGCGCATCGGACGTTTTTCGCTGGCTGGTTTGAGCGGCTACCTCCAGTACAATGCGTCGTCGGGATACCGCTATACCCCCTACGAATACACAGGGACGAATGACTTGGGAAGGCCGCAATACACCCCCTTGATCGATCAGTATTTACAGGCTTTGGCCCAACCTTGGCACAATTGGGATAGTAAATGGTCTTACACGATCATTCAAGGGAAGCGGCAGCGCGGCATAACCCTATCCGCAGAAATCAAAAACATCTTCAATCGTCGGAATTCACAGATTATCAATCCGATTACCGGTCGTGCCTATGAATATGGGGATGATGTCCCCAACGAATGGCGAGACCCAAGACCTGAATATAATGGTCCCCAAGAACGGGGACTCGATCCGCGCGACCCTGCGCGCTATCAAGCTCCGCGTCAAATCCTTTACGGCATCACCTTTAAGCTATGAAGACGCGGCTCCTTCTCCTGTTGATTGGCTTGGCCGCGGGATCGCTCCACGCGCAACTCTTGCCCTCCTATGGGGGTGAACGAGCAGGGCAGTCTGCCTTCCCGTTTTTGAAGAACGATATGAACGTGCGTTCCGCCGGACTCGCTGGCGCCTCCGTCGCCTTGCCCGGAGATGCTTATTCCTTGGCCAGTAATCCCGCGGGCATCGCCTCGTTGAAAGAGGGTTCCTTGGCCTTGAGCCAACTGGGACTCGCTGGTGGTACCCAAAACATGGGCCTGCATCTGACCTTGCCCCGGCGCGGACGCGATGCCGCGTGGGGCATTGCCATCAACCATTTGCAAACGCCGGGATTTTCGGAGCGGACAGAATTTCAGCCCGGTGGAACGGGCTACCAACTCTATTCATCCCAAAGTAGCGTGGGGCTCAGCTACGCCCAACGCCTCAGTGAGCAATTCCAACTTGGGGTGACCTTGAAGGGCATTGGGGAAGTGTACACTACAGGGTCGCAGACAGGGGCCTATAGTGCGATGACCGCCGCAGCCGATGTTGGATTCCTCTACACCACAGATGTCAAGGATTTACGTTTTGCGGTCGTGTTGCGCAATTTTGGCGGCTCTTCCGCGCTGCATGGTTCCTATTTACCTGTAGATTTTAACCGGAACCCGACACAAGGACTCGAATCCAACACGTTACCCACAGAATTTGCTATGGGCTTGAGCGCGGTACCCTGGCGTCAGGGCGATCGCCAACTATTGATTGCCGCGCAGCTGGTCCACCCCAACGACAACGCCGAAAACTACCGCGTGGGATTGGAATATCAGTTCCATCCCCGTCTCAGTGCGCGGCTAGGGACCCGTCTCAATCAGCGCGGGCAATCCTGGCCCATGGGCGGGCTGTCGTACGATGGGGGCCACCTCGGTCCATTTGGCCTCCAAGTTGATGTCGCAGTCCAGCGCACGGACGCCTTGGGATGGCGCAATACCCTCGGTCTTGTCTTCACTCCTAAAACTCGTCAACCATGAAAAAGTGTTGGGCTTGGATCCTCGCCACGGGGGCACTCGTGAGCTGTGAGGGCTACTTTGGATCCAAAACAGATCTGAGTTTCATCGATGTGCCGACCTATTCGGTGCGAGATATCGCCTATGTGCCCATTCAGCCTGCCTTTGGCGGGTTTATCCATCCCACCGACCTCTGCATTGGATTCGATGAACTCCTCTATGTGGTTGACGAAGCGACGGAAGAGATTATCTGCCTCAATGAATCCGGCGCCGAGCAGGGACGTATCACGATACCGGGGGTCCAAACGGTGCGTCAAGACCGCCAATTGGACCTCTTGGCCATTGGTACCCACGATACTACCATCAATGGCGTCGCCTATTCCTTGGCCTGCCTCTACCGAATTCACCAAATCGGCCCTGGCGGGCAATATGGCCTGCCCTATGCCCACATCGTGCACAAGACCATCCACCCCTTCTATTTCAAGAATACCTTCTCCACGTCGGATGCGCAGGTGCGCTTTGGCCAAGTGGCCATCCTAGCCAGCAATTCGGCGGAAAAAAACAACCGCTATTATGTGAGTCGGACCGGTCCGAGCTCCAATAACGCAAACCAAGGCCCGGATGACGCCATCGTCCTGTTTGACCGCGATGACACCTATATTTCACCCTTGAGTGTCACGACCTCCTCAGGTCTATTCACCAACTATTTCCAAGATCCCAAAGGCCTCGTCTCCTTTGCGCAACCCCCGCAATACACCGCGGCCACCGGAGACGACTTTTGGTTCACCTCCCAAGACCCGAATCAGGCACTCCAAGTTCAACATATTAGCTTCATCGAAACGGAGTTTGGCGCGGACTACCGCCCGGTAATTTATGCCGGGGATAATAGTTTGGCCGATCGGTGGATCAACCAAGCGAACCGCTTTACGGATCCCTGTGCCATGACCATGGCGGGCGACAATACGCGCTACTTGTTTGTTGTCGACCGGGAGAGAGATTCCGTCTACCAATTCACGGCCAGTGGACTGGAAGGCATTCCTCCCCCCCCTGCCTCTGGCGAGACGCGGTATACGCGGGTTTCCTTTGGCGGCGCGGGCAACGGCCCCATGCAGTTCATTGAGCCCTCTGCCGTGGCGCACTGGAAAAAAATCCTGTACGTGGTGGACGCCGGAAACGGTCGCATTTCCCGGTTTAAGTGTACCCTCGATTTTGAATAATAAATGCTAACACCGGGATAACGCCCGACCAATTTCTACGCTGTAAATTTGACCTTATGATGAAGAAAATCACCTCTTTGGCCCTCTGGATGACGGCCGTCTGCGCTTTCGCAGCGAACCACGCAGTATCCGTGGTCAACAACAGTTATTCCCCAGCCACGCTGGCTATCACGGTGGGAGACACCGTAACCTGGACACAGGTCAATGGCGTGCACAACGTCAATGGTTCAATCAGCACCTTTAGTAGCAACCCTGCCAGCTTTGGCAACGGGGCGGCCGCTGGAGGCACGTGGACCTACCAGTATGTCTTTACAACGGCTGGAACGTACCAATACCAATGCGACCCTCATGCGTCGTTTATGACGGGGACTATCACCGTGACGGCCGCGCCGACCACGACAAGCCCCTGTTCGGACTTCTTTATTTCGGAATATGTGGAAGGGTCTAGCAACAACAAGGCGCTGGAAATCTATAATCCGACGGGTGCTTCAAAGAGCATCGCAGGATATACCCTCGCTTTGTTCTCCAATGGAGCCACGACCACGACCAACACCTTTGTTTTCCCTGCGGGCACCACCATTCCTGCGCATGGAACCTATGTCATTGCGCACGGTTCCGGTGTAGCAGCCCTCCTCGCCGTAGCAGACACGAGCTATGGCTACCCCAATGTAGTCAGCTACAATGGGGACGATGCGGTGGTTCTTTTGACTCCCACCAACGATACGTTGGATATCATCGGAATCGTGGGTGTGGATCCCGGAAGCAACTGGACTGTCGGCTCGGGCGCTACCAATGAACATACCTTGGTCCGCAAGGTGACCGTGGAAAAAGGCCAGCTTGACTGGGCGATTGGGGCGACCGAATGGGATGTTTATCCCCAAAATACTTTCACGCAGCTCGGCGCCCACACCTCCAACTGTGCAAACACGCCCCCTGCTTACGACATGATTGGAGATTACACGTCCGTGGATGCCAACGGTGTGGCCGACAGCTTGACGGCCTATGCCCACTTCATCGGCACGGTATTCACGATTGACTACGACGGCAATGCCGGCTACAGCTTCTACATCCACGACGGCACAGGCGGTATCAACGTCTACAAATACAGCGATTTGGGCAGTTACACTGCTCCTACACGAGGAGACTCCATTGAGGTCTACGGCACCATCATTCAGTACAATGGATTGACGGAAATTGCGCCCGATACGATTAACGTTTTGGCCACGGGTGCTCCCATTCAATCTGCTTCGGTGACCACCACCTTGGGGGAAGCACAGGAATCAGAGTTGATTCGCCTGAATAATGTTAGCCTGGCAACGCCCAGCCAATGGACCAATAGCGGTTCAGGCTTCAATGTGGACGTCACAGATGGCACGACAACCTATGTAGTTCGCATTGATGCGGATTGCAACCTATACGGCACAGCCGCTCCCACGGGCAGCTTTGATGTGGTGGGCGTAGGCAGCCAATTTGATAACAGTAGTCCCTACACAAGCGGCTATCAACTCTTCCCGCGCGATACCAACGACATCATTGTCGGTGGTACGGTGGTGAGTAATATCGATCCCATCGCCCCCTACAAATCTGTGAATGCCTCCGGCGTGGCAGATAGTTTGGGTGTCTCGGCTCGGTTCCGTGGCACGGTGTTTACCATCGACTTCGACGGCAATGCCGGCTACAGCCTCTACATCCATGACGGTACGGGGGGCATGAACGTGTACAAATCCACGGACATCGGATCCTACACAGCTCCTATGATGGGTGATTACATTGAAGTATACGGAACCATCGCTCAATTCAATGGGTTGACCGAGCTCATTCCCGATAGCTTGACTCTAGTGAGCACAGGTTCCGCAATTCAGACACCTGCTCTTCCAACTAACTTGGGCGAAGCACAAGAATCCGAGCTGGTTCGCTTCAACAATATGTCTTTGGTGACGCCTTCGCAATGGACCAACACCGGTTCCGGTTTCAACGTAGACATCACCGACGGCTCCAACACCTACGCCATGCGGATTGACGCGGATTGTAACCTCTACGGCACAGCCGCTCCCACCGGGTTATTCGATGTCATCGGCGTGGGAAGCCAGTACGACAACTCCAGCCCCTATACCAGCGGCTACCAACTCTTCCCCCGCGACACCGCGGATATCATTCCCGTGGTGGCCACCAACCCCAGCATTCGCTTCGCGATGGCGGCTCAATCGGCCTTGGAGGGCAACGTGACCGAAACCATTCACTTGGTCATCAACCCGACCTACGCTTCGGCTTCTACGGTGACCATTCGCCACAACGCGGGCGCCGGTTTTGTGGTTGGTACGGACGCGACGTTTAGCCCCAGCATTTCCGCAACGGGCACGAGCATTACGGTTCCTGCCAACGCAGATACGGTAACCTTGTCCATCACCTTGATCGACGATGCTGTGACGGAAGGAGACGAATCCATCGACCTCTTGATAGATGCCGCCGGGGTAGGCCTCCAAATTGGTGCCATCGACTCCATGCGCTTCACCATCATCGACAACGACATCATCATCCCCACCTACACGATTCCTCAGATCAAGGGTCAAGACGCGAACGGGGTGAACGACTCCAACGGGGTCTACTGTAAGGTGATTGGCACCGTTCTCGGTGTGAATACGCAGAGTGCCAGCACGGGCAATGTCGCCTTCACCATCCACGACGGCAATGTGGGCTTTGGCGTGTTCTCGCCCGGCAGCTCCAACCACGGCTACTCTGTGAACGAAGGCGATGTGGTACGCATCATCGGTACCATTGGCCAGTTCAACGGCTTGGCCCAAGTGAATGCCGATTCGATCGCCGTAGTAAGCACGGGCGCTGCCCTGCCCACCCCCACCGCCATTGTGGCCTTGGACGAGAGCACCGAAAGTGACTTGCTCCGCATGAACAACGTCACCATTGTGAACCCCGCTCAGTGGACGAACGCAGGATCTGGCTTCAACGTCGATATCACGGATGGCACCAACACCATCCAGTTGCGCATCGACGCCGATGTGGACCTCTACAGCCAACCTTGCCCTGTGGGTACGTTTGACGTGGTCGGTATTGGTGGCCAGTACGACAACAGCAGCCCCTATACCAGTGGCTACCAGATGCTGCCTCGTTACATCGCCGACGTGATCTTCCCAACGCCCATGTCCTATGACTTGGCCGTCACGGAAATCATGGCAGGTTCCAACGATCCCAACAGCAATGTCAGCGACGACTGGTTCGAAATCCTCAACTACGGTTCGACCGCGGTGAATTTGGACGGGTTCTCCTGGGATGACAACAGCTTAGCGGCTGGCACTTCCACCTTCCAGAATGTCACCATCGCTCCAGGCGAGGCCATTGTGGTCTGGGCGGGTGTTCAGGCCAATGAAGGCGATTTCAAGGCCGCTTGGGGCATCAGCAACACCAGCGTTCAGATCATCTCTTCCGATGAGCTGGTCAATGGTGCCTACCCCTCCTTGAGCTCGAGCAGCGACGTCGTGGTTCTTTTCGACACCTCGGCGAACCCCATTGAGATTTGCAAGGCCGAATACACCAGCACGCTAGCTGGTCGATCCGTCGAGTTTGATACCAACTGTACCTACCTCGGCAATGCGACCGTGGGCGTACGCGGTGCCTACACCTCAACGGGTACGGACGTAGGATCTCCGGGTAACCAAACGATCAGTGTAGGCGAAAACACCCTCGAAAAGGTTCGCCTCTACCCCAACCCGGCGGGAACGGTGGCGACCTTGAAGCTCCCCATGGATGGCTCTAAGACGGTCACAGTACTCAATACCCTGGGTCAACCCGTTCTCACCCAGCGCACCTCTTCCAATGAGCTTCAAATGAACGTGGCTTCGATGAAGTCCGGTATCTACATGGTCCGAATTCAAAGCGAAGCCGGTCAGCGCACGCTGCGCCTGGTGGTGCAACACTAATTGTTTCGATCCCGAAAGCACAAAGCCGGTCCGAAAGGGCCGGCTTTTTTTATGCCCTGCTTCTGCCAGAGCAAGCTCCGCTGCTGAGCGGGATTACCCTCCCCCCGGTCGGGTGATCCCGGGGCGGGGGTGTCTCACCCAAAAAACAAAAGCACGCCGGAGAGGCTTGCTTTTTGCTTTTTTATTTCTCCGCCGCATGCATGTAAACATGCCGCGGCAAGAAATAAAAAAACCAGCGCTTTCGGCGCTGGTTTTTTGGGTGGAGCGAAAGACGGGATTCGAACCCGCGACCCCGACCTTGGCAAGGTCGTGCTCTACCAACTGAGCTACTTTCGCAGTAGGGCGACAAAAATAGAAAGAAAAGTTCTGCGAACAAGCAATAATCCCTGGAAAATTTAGCCTTTTCCGAAGCGTTCTTTCCAACGCTGCAAAAGCAATAAAGCTTCCATCGGAGTCAATGCGTCGGGATCGACCTCCGCTAATTCCGATTTCCAGGCGAGCGTTTCGGGTTCTTCCCACTGAATGAAGGAGAGTTGCATAGACCCACTTCCCTGAGAGGCCTCCTGGGAAGATCCTTCGGTACTTTCTCCGTGCAGTGCTTCCAATTCCGTGAGCACCTCCTGGGCGCGAAGGACCACGGGCTTGGGCATACCTGCCATACGCGCCACATGAATGCCAAATGAGTGGTTCGATCCCCCGGGAGCCAATGTCCGCAAAAAGACCATTTGACCGGCCTCCTCCAAGATGGATACATGGCGATTGGCGATACGCGGCCAATGGGCTTCAAGGGCATTCAGCTCGTGGTAATGTGTGGCAAAAAGGGTCAGAGGACGGAAGGGATGCTGGTGCAAGTACTCCGCAATGGATTGGGCGATGCTGAGGCCGTCGTAGGTGGCGGTACCGCGGCCAATTTCATCGAGGAGAACCAGGCTTCGCTCGGTTAAGCCGTGCAAGATGCTGGCTGTTTCGGCCATTTCGACCATAAAGGTGGATTCCCCTTCGCTCAAGTTATCGCTGGCCCCGACGCGCACAAAGAGTCGGTCCAATAAGGGAAGCTGGGCGGATTCTGCCGGCACATAGCCTCCCATTTGCGCCATGATGGCATGGAGGGCGGTTTGACGCAATAGGGCAGACTTACCACTCATGTTGGGTCCCGTGATGATCCACATTTGCTCCTCGTTCGCGCTCAAATGCACATCATTCGGTATGTAGGGGCTGGCATCGGGCAAGCGTTGCTCAATCACCGGGTGTCGGCCCTGAACGACCGCCCAATCGAGCCCGTCCGAAAAGGTCGGTCGGCACCATCGGTGGCGCTGGGCAAGATGGGCCAAAGTCAAGAGCACATCGACGGCCGCCATACTGCGCGCCGTGGCGAGTAAGGTATGGACATGGGCTTGGGATGCGGTGACGAGTTCTAGGTAGAGGCGTTGTTCGAGGGTATGCACCTTCTCGTCTGCTTCCAAAATTTCGGTCTCTAGGGTTTTGAGCTCCTCGGTGATGTAGCGCTCCGCATTCACCAGAGTTTGCTTCCGTATCCACTCGGCAGGAACGCGGTCTTTCTGGGTGTTGCGCACTTCGAGGTAGTAGCCAAAGACGGAATTAAAGGCCACCTTCAGCCCTTGGATGCCCGTTGCTTCTGTTTCTCGCGCCAAAATGGCCTCCAAAACTTGGTTCGCATCGCGTTTTAAGTTTTTGTAGCGGTCCAATTCTGCGTGGTAGCCTGGTCGGAAGAGACCGCCCTTGCTGGCCACGGCTGGCGGCTCATCGGCGAGCGCCCCGAGGGTCGCTTCCCGCCAAGAGGCCATGGGGTCTAAACGTTCGAGGTATGGCATCCAAGCCCCTTCCCCGTTGAGCTCGGCCCCCAGTGCCTCCACGGCCTCCAAGGATTGCGCTAAGCGCTGCAGTTCGCGAGGACCAATTCGTCCGGTAGCCAGACGGGTAGCCATGCGCTCCATGTCTCCAAGTTGGCCCAACAGGGCGCGCAGGTGTTCGCGTTGCTCTGTTTCGGCGAGTCCCGCTGCCACCGCATTCTGCCGTTCTAGAATGGCCGCCTCTTCGACCAAGGGCAAGGCCAACCAACGTCGCATCCAACGTCCCCCCATGGGGCTCGCGGTATGATCTAGGACATCCAAAAGGGTCATTCCTCCCCCATGCGCGGTGCTAAACAACTCGAGGTTACGGAGGGTGAACTTGTCCATCCACAAATGGGTGGCCGGGCGCAGTTGTTGGACCGTCAAAATATGTTGGGTCGCCGTGTACTGGGACTGTCGGAGATAGTGTAAAAGGGCCCCGGCGGCTACCACGGCAAGGGGAGCATCCTCCAGGCCGAAACCTTTGATACTTTGGCTCCCAAATTGGGTTTGAACCGCCTCCTGCGCATACTCGGATTGAAAGACCCAGTCTTCCAAACTTGAGGGCGTCCGGCTGCCCAACAATTGCTGCCCGAGCTCTGTTCGATGCCGGCGATTGTAGACCACTTCGGAGGGATGAAAGGTGGTCATCCACTTCACCGCCTCAGCGGGAAGGCTTTGGGCCACCCAGAATTCCCCCGTGGACACGTCCAGAAATGCCAACCCAACCTCCCCGGCCTCTTCATGGAAGCAGGCCAGATAATTGTTTGATTTGGATGGCAACAAGCTGTCTTGGTGGGCGATGCCGGGTGTCACCACTTCGGTGACGCCGCGCTTGACAATGCCCTTGACCGACTTGGGGTCCTCCAATTGCTCGCAAACCGCCACTTTGAAGCCCGCCTTGACCAAACGTGGCAAATAGGTGTCCAAGGAATGGTGGGGAAAGCCCGCCAATTCCATGTCCGCAGCCGCCCCATTGCTGCGCTTGGTGAGAGTAATCTCCAGGGCTTTCGAGGCCTTGATCGCGTCCTCACCAAATGTTTCATAGAAATCCCCGACGCGGAAAAGCAGGAGCGCTTCCGGGTACTCGGCCTTGAGGGCATAGTACTGACGCATAAGGGGGGTTTCTTTGGATGCAGAAGCCATAAATGGGCAGGAAAACAGGGGTTACCTTTGCGAAGATAACCATGCAAAAACGTCTAACTACGGAACTCGGTCGGATGACAGGGGAAGAATACGCCACTTCCCCCAAAACGCCCGTGTGGATCATCCTCGAAAACGTTCGAAGTGCGCACAATGTGGGCTCTTTCTTTCGTACAGCCGATGCCTTTGGCTGCGGGGGGATCTCCCTTTGCGGCTATACGGCCCAGCCACCGCACAAGCAGGTAGACAAAGTCGCCCTCGGTGCCACGGACAGTGTGCCTTGGTTGGGATTTGACGATGCCCCGGCGGCCATTGCTGAGGCCAAAGCGGCAGGCTACCTCGTTCTGGGGGTTGAGCAGGCCCATGGAGCCATTTCTCTAGAGGATATGCCTTGCCCCGAAGGGGGAATTGCGCTAGTTTTTGGCAACGAAGTCGATGGCGTAGAGGCCGACACCCTCGCGGTCTGCGATGGCGCGGTGGAAGTGCCCCAATTTGGCATGAAGCACAGTTTGAACGTCAGCGTTTGCGGAGGCGCCGTCCTTTGGGAAGCCACCCGCCGCTACCGACTCTAAACCCTTTTTTCTATTTGGTGATCCATCCCCAAAATTGCTTGTGCAGGGCAGGAATCGCTATGGCCATGAGGGGCACCAAAATCAGGGTAAATACCAAGGTTTTCACCAGCTGCGGCAGGTCCGCCAGCAAGGGGAAAAGCAGGGCAAACATCACGTTCACTACGGGGTAAACGAAGAGCCAGGAGATGACGATCATCTTCCAGCGTTTGGGTTGGGGGCTTGCACTCATAAACGTTTAGATAAAAAAAAGAGGGGCCGAGGCCCCTCTTCAAGAATGAATCCAGAATTACTGGATGAATTGGAATTCTACACGGCGGTTGTGCACGTTCTTCTTGCTGAGAAGCTCCGATTCGCCTTTAGACACCACCTCGAAGCGTGCTTCAGAGATGCCGAAGGTGGTTGTCAATACGCGAACTACGGCCTTGGCACGACGCTCACCTACTTTGAGGTTAACGCGCTCAGAGCCGGTTGCATCCGCGTGACCCACCACGCGCAAGCGCAAGCTGGGGTTGGTCTTCATCATTTTAGCTACTACGGCCAATTTCGCCTCATCTTCTACGCTGACCGTAGCCGAGTTGGTGGCAAAGTGTACTTCAGGAATGAAGGCCTCTGCTACTTGCGTAGTGACCGTACCCTCGATTTTCTTGCCTTGGAAGTTAACCAAAGCGCCAGCGGGGGTGTTGGCTTCTTGGTCCTTGGAATCGACTACGCCGTCGCCGTCGCTGTCCAATTCACGGCCTGAACCGTCTACGCGGGCACCGCGCTGGGTAAAGGGATCCGTATCCAATTCGTGGCGGATACCGTCACCGTCCAAGTCCAACGCACGGCCAGAACCGTCAACGAGGGCACCTTTGGGAGTGTTTGCTTCGAGATCGAACGCATCAGAGACGCCGTCTCCGTCTGAGTCCGCTTGAACTTTCGCCAAGTCGCCCTTCAAAGTGCCTACTTGCTCTTCGAGTTCTTTGATGTTTCCGCAGGAGGCCAACGCCAAGGCGGCAACTCCCAAAACCGCATATTTCATGTGTGTCAATTTTCAATTGTTTGGTGCAAATGTATCAAATTTTCGTCGCTGCAACGGGTTAGAAGCTCCGAGACGGTGCATTTTTGGATGGGATGCTTCCATTCCCCCCAATGTTCGGCCAGCGGATGCAGTACAAAGCGCCGAATTTCCATTCGCGGATGTGGAACTATCACGGTATCAACTCGGTACTCGCCTCCGCTCCAAAGGATGAGATCGATGTCCATGCGGCGATTTTCGTAGGTCGTGGCCGATAGATTTCGGACCCGTCCCAGGCGTTTTTCCACCTCCAGAGCCCATGCCATCAGCACTTCCAATGGCTCCTCCCAATGCACCTCGAACACTTGATTGAGGAAATCAGGTCCCTGAAAGCCCCAGGCAGGGGTCTGCCAAACCGAACCGGCGCGGATGATTTCGACCTTTTCTGAAAGGACCTCTCGGGCTTCGGCCAAAGCTTGGGATGCATCCAGCGCATTGCTCCCGAGCATGAGAAGGACCCGATGCATCTGCCCGGTAGGATGTACCTTGGTTACTTGGTTTTTCACTTGAACGCAAATCTCCGATGAAAATCTTCTTTTCCAGCTTTTTTGGGGTCTTGGCAGCCATCTTCTTTCTCATCCTCTTGGGTGTGGGACTCGCGAGTGTGCCGGCGAGCGAGCCAAACATTGATGCCAACACCACCTTAATTGTGCACCTTGACGGCCTCATTCAAGACCGCCCAACCTCCTCCATGGCCTTCTTGGAAGAACTGCTCGACCAGCCCCTCACCCTTTCGCTCACGGAAACCCTCTTGGCCCTGGATGCCGGAGCGGAGGATGAGCGCATAGAGGCCGTCCGGATCGAAATGGGACTCATGGATATGGGCTACGCCAGCATTCAGGAGCTGCGTTCCGCCATCCATCGCCTTGAAGCCCAGGGCAAACCGGTCCACGTCTACGCCAAAGTCTACACGCAGAAAATGCTCTACCTGGCACGCGCTGCCTCCCATCTCTACATTGCTCCCGGGGGCTTGGTGGAATTCTCTGGGCTGAGCGCTTCGCCCCTCTACTTCAAAGGCGCCCTGGATAAATTAGGCGTTCAAGCACACCTGATCCGTGGTTCGGACAATATTTTCAAAAGTGCCGGCGAGCCCTTCATTGCTGACGAGATGTCGGAGGCGAATCGCCGTCAAATTCAAGAGCGCCTTCAATCCATCTATACCGGCATTCTAGCCAATCTGCATAGCGATGGGTTGGATACCGCCGCTTTGAATGCCCGAATTGTAACCAACCCCCTCTTCTCAGCGGAAGAGGCCCTCGCCTTTGGCCTGGTCGACGAAATCAGCTACGGCTGGCCCGTGGGCGGAGCGGAGGACTGGATGGACCTGGCCGACTACTACAGCGCCCTCGAAGAGCCCTCCGGCAAACAAAAAATCGCCGTCATCGTGGCAGAAGGCGATGTGCAAGACGGAAGCGGCAGCGATGGCGTCATTACCGATGGCAGCCTGGTGGCCGCCCTGGACAAAGTGCGTGAGCAAAAGCGCATCGGGGCCGTGGTCCTGCGCATCAATTCCCCCGGCGGTTCTGCCTTGGCATCCGACATGATTTGGCAAGCCGTAGTCGAACTAGCTGCCGAAAAGCCCGTCATCGTCTCCATGGGCGATGTAGCCGCCTCCGGTGGCTACTACATCGCCGCTCCCGGACAAGAAATCTTCGCCAGCCCTGCTACGATCACCGGCTCCATCGGGGTGTTCGGATTGCTATTCAGCGCCGAAGACCTGATGCACAACACCTTGGGCATCAAGAGCCAGCCCGTAGGCACCCACCCGCTAGCCTCCGCCTTGCAACTGGATCAAGCCCCCAGTCCCGCTATGCTTGCCGTCCTCCAACAAAACGTAGACCGCACCTACAACCGCTTCAAGGACATCGTCGCTGCTGGACGTCAAATGGACCGCCCACAGGTGGACAGTATTGCGCGCGGCCATGTATACACGGGTTCCGACGCCCTCCAGCTGGGCCTCGTGGACCAAGAAGGCGGCTTCCTAGACGCCCTGAAGCGCGCCCACGAGCTGGCCGGTTATAATGAGCCTGCCCGCATCGTCTTCTACCCCGACGAGTTAGATCCGTTGGAAGAGGCATTGGCTGTCCTCGGGGCCAAAACCCAAAGCGCCTGGCAGTCCTGGACCTGGGGCACTTCCGCTCAATGGCTCCAAAAAATCCAGTCCGAATGGAACGCCCTCCAAACCCACCAAGGCGTCCAAATGCGTGCCCAATCCCTCAACCTCTAACCCGGTATGGACCATAGCCTTTCCCCAAAAAAGCAGCAAGACGCCCTTTGGCTCTACATGCTTCTGGCCGGTCTCTTTACCGCCGCCCTTGTGGTCTGCAACTTGGTTGCCAACAAATTCATTTCCATTGATTTAGGCTTTCACACCTTCGTCATTTCTGCGGGAGTCCTCCCCTATCCGCTGACGTTTTTAGTCACCGATTTGCTGTCCGAATTCTACGGCAAGCGCCGCACCCACATCGTCGTCCTCAGCGGCTTTGCCATTCTCCTCTTCGTCCTCGGCGTCCTTTGGCTGGGAGCCCAATTCTCCGCCATCGAGGGTTCACCCGTCAGCGATGCCGCCTACAGCCAAGTCTTTGGCAATTCCCAGCGCGTCATTCTGGCCTCCATGGCCGCCTACCTCGTGGCTCAACTGGTGGATGTTCGGCTCTTTCACTTCTGGAAGGATCTGACCAAGGGCAAGCAGCTTTGGGTCCGAAACAACTTTTCCACTATGCTCTCCCAATTCGTGGATACCGTCCTCGTGGTGGGCATCATTTTCTACGACCGCGAATCTCTGGGCACCATCACGTCCATGGTCCTCGATGGCTGGCTTTTCAAAGTGCTTTGCGCCGCCCTGGACACCCCGTTGATGTATGCCGGCGTTTGGGCCTTCAAACGCTACTTCGGGAAGGGGGAGTTGGAGGGCTAGGGAGCGCCTTTGGCGCGCTAGAGGGCTAGAGGGCT
>DNWN01000160.1 GCA_003507115.1 Cryomorphaceae bacterium
GGACGACCTCTGGTCTTCCTCTATGAAGCAGGGGCGCGTGGCCTTCACGGCGAAAACAGGCTGGGTGAATCCAGGCCTTCCTGATCAGTCGATCGGAACCATTCTTCAGCTCTACTCCAATGAGATGGACGGTTCCATGGGGAATGCCATCGATCCCCTCCATGCCAGTTCCCTCTACGGCATCCAAAACGGCGGGATGGGCCNNAGTTCTATTCAGGCAAGGGTGGGGCACCTGGAGTCAGACGTCGGGGGTGCTGCTGACGGCAGACCGCTACGACTTCGATTTTGTGCAAACAGACCTCGGTACGACGATGGGCTGGACGGAGGTGGATTTGGGCCTTTCCACCGAATGGACCTATGCCCCTTCGGATCGCTTCACGGCTGTTTTGGGAGCCCGCTACGATTGGAATTCCATCGTATCGCATCAAGTCTCGCCCCGCATCCACCTGCGCTGGGAGCCCGTGGAAAAACACACGCTCCGCCTAGCAGCAGGTCGCGGATTCCGCAACGCATTGCCCTTGGTGGAGGAATGGGGCCGTTTGGCTACCAACCGCACATTGCGCAGCCAACCTTCTAGGGTTGCACACATTATGGGCGGTCATTCCCTCAACATGGAAGAGGCCTACAACACAGGTTTGAGCTATGCGTGGAACTTTGTCATGAATTACATGCCGGGGTCCCTGCAGCTCGATGCCCACTCGACCATCTTCGGTCAAACCTTAGTCCAAGACTATTGGACGCCTGGCCAACGCTACCTCTACACGCAGTTTACCTCGTCGGGGGAGCCCATCCGGCCCATGACCTCTCAAACAGCGGGGGCATCATTCACTTACCAGCTCAACAAGCGAACGGAGATGCGTCTAGCCTATCGCTACCAAGATTTGCGCGTGGTCTACCGAGATGAGACGGGCATTGTTTCACAGAACGTTTCATTGCCGGCCCCCTTCGTGCCGAAGCACCGTCTCATGGCCCATGTCAGTCGCGAATTCCAAGGCGATTGGACCGTCGATGTCACCCTGCAGCGCTATGGCGAACAGCCCATTCCCGGCACGGATCCCAGTGCCTATCCGTCCGTAGAGACGGCCCCAGCCTTCAACTTACTGCACGGTCAAATTCGAAAGGCCTGGGCGGGAGGCGATGTCTACCTCGGCATAGAAAACGGCCTGAACGTCATGCAAGCCAACCCCATTGACGGCGCCGTGAATTCCCAGACGGGCGAGGCCCTCTTGCCTTCGTCTGCCCATTTCCAAACCTACTTTGATGCGACCCGCATTTGGGGACCCATTTTTGGCCGAATGGTCTACCTTGGCACCAATATTGTCCTTTAAGGTTTCATGGAATCCAACGCCGTCATATCCCTCCGCGGAATTACCCGAGACTTTCAACTCGGAGCTCAAACTGTCCATGTCCTCAAAGGCATTGATCTGGATATAAAGCAAGGGGAGTATGTGGCATTGATGGGACCCTCCGGAAGTGGTAAATCCACCTTGATGAATTTGCTCGGTTGTTTGGACACCCCTACCGCAGGATCGTATACCCTCGCCGGCCGCGATGTGAGTCGCATGGATGACAATGCCCTCGCCGCGGTGCGCAACAAAGAAATCGGCTTTGTTTTCCAAACATTCAACCTCATTCCACGCCAGACTGCTTTGCAAAATGTCTCCTTGCCACTCGTCTACGCAGGCAAACCCAGAATGGAGCGAATAACTCGCGCCGAAGAAGTTCTCGCTCAAGTTGGTCTAGAAGATCGCATGACCCATCAACCCAACCAGCTCTCCGGAGGCCAAAGACAACGGGTAGCCATTGCGCGTGCCCTGGTTAATACCCCCTCCATGATTTTGGCGGATGAGCCCACAGGGAATTTAGATAGCACGACTTCCGATGAGATTATGCGGCTCTTTGACGACATTCATCAAGCCGGAAATACCCTCGTGGTCGTGACTCACGAGGAGGAGATTGCAAGGCACGCGCATCGTATTATCCGTTTGCGCGACGGAAAAATTGAAAGCGATTCCGTGAACCGCTAAGCGGGTAATGGGGTAAAGAGCTACATGGAATTACGTGACCTCGAAACCCTTTTTTTTGCACTTCAGGCGCATGCCCCCGCCATGGGTCGGACTCGAGCAGCCCAGCGCATCGCGCGACTGAGAGCCCTCAAAAAAGCTCTTTACCTGCATCAACCTGAAGCACATGCTGCATTGCGCGCGGACTTAAATCGTGCAGAGCCCGACACCGACCTCAACGAGATTTTGCCGGTCACCACAAGTATTGACTATACGATCCGTCATCTGCGGCGCTGGATGCGTCCTGAAAAACACGGCCTGCCCATCACCCTAATTCCGGGTTCGGCCGAAGTGGTGTACGAATCCAAAGGGGTCGTTTTAATTGTCTCCCCATGGAACTTCCCCATTAACTTATGCCTCGTTCCGCTCGTCTATGCGGTCGCCGCAGGAAATACGGTGGCACTCAAACCCTCGGAGCTTTCGCCCGCCACCTCCGCTTTTTTGGCCAAACTCATTCCCACGGTTTTTCCTCCCGAAGAAGTTCGTGTTGTCGAGGGAGGGGTAGAGATAGCCAAAGCCCTCATTAACCAGCCTTGGAATCATATCTTCTTCACCGGTTCTCCGCAGATTGGAAGTCAAGTGATGGCTTCAGCGGCCCGCCATTTGACCTCGGTCACCCTCGAGCTGGGAGGTAAATCCCCTGTGATCGTTCATCCAAAATTTGGCCCAGAGATAGCCGGCGCACGCGTGGCATGGGCCAAGGGATTGAATGCCGGTCAAGTCTGCATTGCCCCGGACTATGCGCTCATCAGAAAAGATCAACGCGACGCTTTTTTGGAGGGATTTAAAGCGGGAGTGCTGCGTCACTATGGGGAACGCCCGAGCGAGAATCCCGATTTTGGCCGCATTGTCCATGAGCGCCATTGGGATCGTTTGGATGCCTGGGTAACGGAAGTGCGAGCCTCTGGCGCCCATGTTTGGCAGGTAGATGCCCCAAATCGTAGTCAAAAATATTATCCGCTCACCCTCGTCTGGGATGCTCCGATGGATTGTGCTTTGAGCTGCTCCGAAATCTTTGGCCCCATTCTGCCCGTTTATACGTACATCGAAACGGCCGATGCCATTGCTCATGTCAACGGAGGTTCCCGCCCCTTAGTCCTGTATCAATTGAGCCACGATCGCACGTGGTCCGATGGCATCACCGCAGCCACCCGCGCCGGGGCAACGGTGATTAACGATTTTTATTTGCACTATATGCATCCAAGCTTGCCCTTTGGAGGGATCAACACCTCCGGAATCGGCAAATCGCATGGAATTTGGGGCTTCCGAGAATTTACCAATGCCCGAAGCGTTTACCGCCGAGGCCGATGGTCTCCCACGATGCTATTGGCTCCCCCCTACTCGGATTGGAAAAAGAAGTTGATTAGGTGGATTACTCGCTGGCTCTAGGGGCTAGAGGGCTAGGAAGCTGGAGGGCTGGTTAGCTGGAGGGCTAGGAAGCTAGAGGGCTAGGCAGAGCAACGGAAAGTCTCGGCGCGCAGCGAAGGTCCACACCACCGTTTAAGGGTAAAAGAGATGAAACGTTTAAGCGCAAAGGCTTCAGCGCGAAGCGCGAGCTCTCTAGCCACCTAGCTCTCTA
>DNWN01000095.1 GCA_003507115.1 Cryomorphaceae bacterium
CGAGGACTTCAGCAGCACGGACTGGGTGCAGAGTTCGGGCGTTTGGAACGATCCGGGGGATATTGGATTGTGTTGGAACCGGTCAGACACCACGGGCTATTATTGGACCCATCGAAGTGGCGCCACCCCATGGCCCAATACCGGACCCAACAGCGGCGCGGGCGGTAGTGGTAAGTACCTGTATACCAATGTCAACGCACTCACGCCTCTGATCACCCGCGTGACCACGCCTTGGATTGACCTGACTGCCATCGACACGCCGGCTATTTACTTCTGGACGCACCTTTATGGCTCGAACATTGGCAGCATGGCCGTCGAAATCAACGATGGCAGCGGGTGGGTCAATATTACTACGGTCTATCCAGGCGATCAATCCGCCAAATCGTCCCCCTGGACGGAGAACATCCTCAACCTCTACACCTACCGCAACGACACCGTGCGCTTCCGCTTCTCCGCCTCGCGTTCCAGCGGTTGGTGGGCCATGATGGGCTTGGACGACATCTCCGTGGATGCCGCACCTCCCCCCACCTGTGTGACGCCATCCACTCTGAGCGTGGCGAGCATCACGCCTACGGGGGCCACCGTGAGCTTCTCGACGTTGAGTGGCTACTCGCAACTCGCGTTAGGGACCACTGGGTTTACGCCCAGCTTTGCAACGATGACCCACCCCAATGCGACATCGCCTACGGTGCTGACCAGCTTGACGTCGAGCACGTCCTACGATGTCTATGTTCGGGACAGCTGCGGCCCCGGGTTGGTTTCCGGCTGGAAAGGCCCCTTGACCTTCTCCACCTTGCCTTGTCCCGTTGTCACGGCGAACTTTAACTACAGCGGCTTGGTCCTGACACGCATCTTTACGGCCCAAGGTTCTACGTCTGGCAATAGCTACAGCTGGGACTTTGGCGATGGGACGGGTGGTAGCGGTAGCAGCAAGACCCATACCTACACCTCTCCAGGTACTTACAACGTGACGCTTATCGTCAGCAATTCCTGTGGATCGGCCGATACCCTCACCATTCCCATCACGGTCTGTGGGGTATTGAGCGCCAACTACACGTCCATGGTAGCCGGGCTGAGTGCGGCCTTTACGGCCGGAGGAACGGGTGCATCGGGCTACTATTGGGAGTTTGGCGACGGCGCGACCGGTACAGGCCCAAATCCCGTGCACAGCTATGCGGCTTCGGGCCTCTACACCGCAACGCTACGCGCGTACAACGCCTGTGGCGATACGGCGAACTTTAGCTCCGTGATTGTCATTTGCAATCTCCCGACCGCCGAATGGACCGCCAATATCCTTTGGTCCAACGGATCGGGCATGAACGTCCAGTTTGACGCCGGATTCTCCATTGGGGCGACGTCCTACACCTGGTACTTCGGCGACGGAACGCAGGGCGTAGGCAAGACACCGACGCACCTCTATGCCGTGGCCGGACTCTTCTACCAAGTGACCTTGGTCGTAGCCAATGATTGTGGGGGTTCGGATACGCTCAGCAAGTCCTTGACCTCGGTGGGCATGGACGATTCGGGGATTCCGCTCTATGGCCTCTGGCCCAATCCGGTGGCTCCGGGTGGTCGCCTGATGATTCAAGGCTTACCTGCAGACGCCACCTTCCAAATCACGGATGCGCTAGGCCGAATCATGGATCACGCTGCTGGGGAACCTGCCGGGGAACAGGCGATCATGCTGTCCATCCCGGCAGATTGGCCTGGAGGGGTTTATTTCCTCCGAACAGAAGAGACGATCCTGCGATTCGCGGTAGCCCCATGATGCGGCCCCCTACGAATACCTTCTTTTGAAATGAGTGTGAAAACCAAATGGCTCGTGTACGCCGTGACCGGCTTGTTGCTGGTCGGCGCAGGACTTTCCGTCATGGGGGAGGCCGTGCTTCAAAAAGGCGCAGGAGCGCCCTTCTTTTGGATGGGCACCGCTGGCTTGGTGCTTTTTAATGCGGGACTCTCCTTCTTTGGGCAGGCGGTGGTATTCCGTTCAAAGATGTAAACACCTTACAAGCGCGCCAGCGTCCCGGTTGTCCACGACGAGCAAGGGATGCCGCATTTCTGAAAGCGGTCCCATGTAAGCGTATCCGCCGAAAACCAAATCTCCAGGGAGCTAAAGCTGCTTCCCCCGCCGCTTTGGGTCATGTACTGGCCGGTGGGTTTGATTTGGAAAGGGCCAAGGTCTTCCATGGTGCCATTCACCCATCTAGTGAGATGTACCAAGCTGTCTCCCTCTTTCTCCACCTGAAGCTGCCAAATTTCCGTGCTGGTCCCTGTGTAGATATACCAATTCCCCAGGCTATCGGTACGCGGATAGGACGTTCCATGCTCCACCTCCCCTTCAAACGCTCCAATCCAGGCATTCCGGTAGTCTGGATGGCGTTCGCAGGCCCAGAGCGCCCAGGTGAAAAAACCAAGAAGCAGGAGTCGGCGCATGGGAGGGAAGTTTGACGAAATGTAGGAAAAAGTTCAGTCCGTACGTTTTGCCCATAAAAAAAGCCGCGCATTTTGCGCGGCTTTTCGTTTGTTGCCCCACTAGGACTCGAACCT
>DNWN01000116.1:0-1164 GCA_003507115.1 Cryomorphaceae bacterium
TATTACCGGGTGCACTTGGAGCGTTCGGGCACGGTGGCCGAACTCAGCGCCAGCACCCACGCGGGATTCCACCGCTACACATACCCCGCTGCGGATAGCGCTTCCCTCCTGCTCGATCTGGTGAATGGCATCTACGGCTACGACGGAAAGATCCTGTGGTCCAGCCTCCGCGTGGAAAACGATACGCTGATTACGGGCTACCGGCACGTGTCCGGCTGGGCGCGCGACCGCTACATCTTCTTTGCCGCTTCCTTCAGTCGGCCTATTTCCAGCTACCGGCACCGAAAGGACGACCAAACGCCCTACCGCGGCTTCTACCGCCGCTTCAAGGAATTCGACAACTTCCCGGAAATGGCGGGTAAATCGGTTCGGGCCGAATTCACCTTCGCCCCCAGCGAAGCCCCCTTGGAGGTCGTTTTCGCCATCAGCGGCGTCTCCACCGCCGGTGCCCTCGCCAACTTGCGCGCTGAAGCCAAGCCCTTTGACGCGGCCAAAGCCGAGGCCCAAGCCCGATGGCTCGTCGAACTCCAAAAGATCGAAGGCACCTTTTTGTCCGCAGAGGATAAGACCACCTTCTACACCGCGCTTTACCACAGCTTGATTGCGCCGCATGTCTTCCAAGACGTAGACGGCCAGTACCGCGGCCTCGACGGAAACGTGCACCGCGCCGAAGGCTTCACCAACCTCACCGTCTTTTCGCTCTGGGACACCTACCGCGCTTTGCATCCTTGGTTCAACTTCTTTCAGCCCGAACACAACCGCAACGCCGTCCTCTCCATGCTGGCCCACGGCGAACAAAGCGTGCACCAGGCCTTGCCGGTTTGGAGCCATTGGGCCAACGAAAACTGGTGCATGATCGGCTACCACGGGGTGAGCGTGCTGGCCGATGCCGCCGCCAAGGGCATGACAGGCGTGGACTGGGACCAAGCCCTGAAGCTGGCCGTGAGTTCTTCCGGCTGGCGCGGCTACGACGGCCTGGGCGCCTACATGGACATGGGCTACGTGCCGGAAGACGTGGTGGGCTCCTCGGTCAGCAAGACCTTGGAGTACGCCTACGACGACTGGTGCGTGGCCGAATTGGCCCGCCGCCAAACGCCCTACCACAACTTCTACACCGGAACGGACCACCCCAACATCCGATTGAATAAGGCCTATTTAAAGCGT
>DNWN01000116.1:1204-4198 GCA_003507115.1 Cryomorphaceae bacterium
CAGCGGCGCTTTTAAGGCGGAATTTGACCTACTCAGTACGCACAACCAGGGCTTCATCGAGGGAAATGCTTGGAATTACAGCTTTTACGTGCCTCAGGATGTTCCGGGCTTGATCCAAGTCATGGGCGGCGAGAAGGTCTTTGTGCAGCGTTTGGACTCGCTCTTCACCATGGAATTGCCCGACGAGGCCATTGCGCACACGGAGGACGTGACACGGGACGGCATTTTGGGCAACTACGTACACGGCAACGAGCCTTCGCACCACATTCCCTACCTGTACAATTGGACGCAGGATCGTTCGAAGACGCAGTACTGGGTCCGAAGGATCTGCCGAGACATGTACGGCCCCGAAACGGATGGTCTCTGTGGCAACGACGACGCGGGCCAAATGTCCGCCTGGTACCTCTTCAGCTCCCTGGGCTTCTACCCCGTGACACCCGGTGCCGCCACCTACGAATTGGGCAGCCCCAGCGTCAAGAGCGCCACCATCCAGCTGGAGAACGGCAACCGCCTGCAGATTGAAACGGTGAAGCAGTCGCCTAGAAACGTGTACGTCAAGGACGTGCTCTGGAACGGCCAGGCCCTGCCCGGACACAGCCTCTACCACCAACAGCTGATTCAAGGGGGCACGCTTACCTTCGTGATGTCGCCCAAACCCGCGCATTGATGCAGTTACTCCTACGCCGTTCGGCCCTTTTTGCCGCGTTCGCCTTCGCTTTTTTCGCCCACGCACAGCCCGTACCCCAACCCAGCAATGGGCGCGCCTTTGAGGAAGCCATCGTTCCCCGGGTCTACATCACCCTGCCGGCGGATACGCTCAACTGGATCATGCAAAACGTCACGAGCGACAAGGATTGGCATGCGGACTTTGTGCACATGCACTACGGCGTGGCGGACACGGTAAAAGATGGGGGCTTTCGGTTGCGGGGCAACACCTCCCGGTATTCAGGCAAAAAGTCCTTTAAGATTAGCTTCAACAGCTTTACGCCCGGCCACCGATGGGAGGGATTGAAAGACCTGAACCTCAATGGAGAACACAACGATCCCAGCGCCTCCCGTGCACGCATCGGGTGGCACCTATTCCAAGACATGGGCCTGCCCGCCGCCCGATCCAGCCACGTTCGGCTGTACATCAATGGGGACTACATGGGGCTTTACGCCAACATCGAACAAATCAATGACGATTTCGTCGAGCGCCGGTATGGCGGCAAGGCCGGCAACCTGTACAAATGCCTTTGGCCCGCGACCCTCACGTACCTGTCCAATGATCCCAATGATTACAAATTCACCTCGGGAGGGCGGCGCGCCTACGACCTCAAAACCAACACCACGGCGGACGATTACAGCGATTTGGCCAACTTCATCCACGTCCTGAACCAAACTCCCATGGCCGACCTCCCCTGCGCCCTCGAATCAGTGTTTGACGTCAACGAATACCTGTACAGCTTGGCCGTTGAAATGAGCCTCGGTCACTGGGACAACCACGCGAACAATAAAAACAATTTTTACCTCTACCAATCCCCTGTCGATGGCTTGATGCATTACATCACGTATGATTTGGACAACACCTTAGGCGTGGATTGGATCAACCAAGACTGGGCGGCCAAAAACATTCATGCCTGGGGCGATGCCAACAACTACTATCCTCTCTACCACCGCATTAAATCCGTGCCCGAGTACCAGCTTCGCCTCCAAATCTTTTTGGCTGAAATCAACGCGCACCTCACCTCCACCGCGTTCATCAACCGCTCTTTGGGTTACCGCGATCAAACGACCGGGTATATTGGATCAGACCCCTCGTATCCGCTGGACTATGGCTATGATTCGACCACCCACTACAACGCTTGGCATTCCGCTTCCGGAGGCCATGTCAAAAAGGGGATTCAGCCTTTTATCGCCCAGCGGGTGAGCCAAACCCAAAACCAATTTATTTCCGGCAATGCCGACCCCGTGCTCTGGCGACCCCGTCTCCTGGGCGCGAGCAACCAGGGCCCCATTCGTGCGACGGTGGTCGTCTACGACGAAAGCCTGCCTTCCTCCGTCATTCTGCAATACCGGGAGAGCGGCAGTACGGTTTGGACTGCAGTGGACCTCTATGACGATGGACTCCACGGGGATGGCGCGGCTGGTGACCGAACCTACGGCAACAGCTTCAGCGTCGCCGGGACGGTAACCCAGCTCGATTACCGCTTCGCCGCCCAAGACGTGCAGAGCCAGCTGGGACAGTGGCCCTGCACCTATGCCACCCATAGCCTCCACCCCTTCCCGGCCGTGGTCCTCAATGAAGCCCAATCCGCCAATCAAACGACCGTCTACGACCAGAATGGCGATGATTCGGATTGGTTGGAGTTATACAACCTCGGCGCTTCGAGTGCGTCGTTGGTGGGCCTCACCCTCAGCGACGACCCGAGTAATCCGGGTGCCTTTCGCTTCAAAAGTGGCAGCATCGGGGGGAACGCGCACGCGATGGTGTGGGCGAGCGGCGATACGAGCCAATACCCCGACCATGCTTCGTTTAAGCTGAGTTCTGGAGGGGAATTTTTAGGATTGTATTTTCTTGATAATCAGGGAACTTATCACCTTTTAGATGAAGTACAGATTCCAGCCTTGGCCCCCGACCATTCCTATGGCCGATGGACCGATGGGCATGCGCAATGGGTGGTCTTTGCGGAACATCCCACTCCCTTGATGCCCAATGCCGGATCCTTGACGACGGAAAACATAGCTGCTTTGGCCTGGAAGGCTGCACCCAACCCCTTCCGAGCAGGCACGTGGATTCAATCCTCCGACAAGGCCCCGGCACAGGTGGAAATCACCAACGCGCTCGGCCAAGTAGTCCAGGCATTCGAGGGCGAGGGGCCCTTCTACTGGACCGGCAACACCCCGGGGATGTACTGGGTGCGCATTGCTACCGCATCGGGCGTCCAGGTCCTTTCTATTGTGCAGGAGTAAGCTAGAGGGCTCGCGCTTCGCGCTGAAGCTAGAGAGCTAGAG
>DNWN01000130.1 GCA_003507115.1 Cryomorphaceae bacterium
GCCTCCCACAACCGCTTGTTTTTTGTGGAAGTCATGGGCCGAGATGCCGGATTTATTGCGCTGCGCACGGGCATCGCCGCGGGAGCAGAAGGCGTCTTAATTCCCGAAACGCCCACGGATTTGAATCGATTGGTGGCCTACCTTCAAACGGACTTTCAGAAAAAACGCCGCAGTGGCATCATCATCGTCGCCGAAGGGGACGATGGGGGCGGCGCTTATGATGTCGCCCAAAAAGTGCAGGCCCAGTTTCCAGATTGGGAAACGAAGGTCACGGTACTTGGCCACACGCAGCGCGGGGGCAAACCCAATGCCTTTGACCGCATTTTGGCGAGCCGAATGGGCCACGCCGCGGTCCTCGCTTTGCAGTCCGGGCGCAACCGGGAGATGGTCGGCGTTCAAGGCAACCAAATTGCCTATGTTCCCTTGGAGCAAGCGATCAAACACCACGCAAGTATTTCGCCCTATTTGTTGGAATTGGTAGACGCCCTTTCTTAAGAACGGATGTGGGTTGAGGTGATTCTCCCCGTTCCGGTCCACAGCACCTTTACCTATGTATGGGACGCTGCGCATCCACCGGTGCCCGGGGTGCGCGTGCACGTGCCCTTTGGCCGCCAACGCTGCCTGATGGGGGTGGTGCGCTCCATCCTCCACGAAGCCCCGGCCATGCAGGCCAAACCCATCCTTCGGGCCATTGATACCCACCCCCGAATTCAAACCCAACAATTAGCCCTGTGGGATTGGATGGCGCACTACTACAATTGTGCCCTCGGCGAGGTGATGCAAGCCGCCCTGCCTGCATTTTTTAAGGTGGACGAGGGGGAGGAAGGTCCTTTCACCATCTCAGACGGGTCCTTGGCCCATTGGCGCTGGGTTGGGCGTCGTAGTGACGAGGGGCAAATTGCGAGCGTATTCGGCCAATTGGGTCGGGCCGTCAAGCAATCCGAAGCCCTGCTTCAGTACTTTCAATCTGCACTCACCTGGCCAGAGCGGTCCGATGATTTTTACCCTTGGATCCCCCAAACAGCCCTGCAGGCGAACGGGGTAGATACGGCCCACCTCCGCGCGCTCCAGGAAAAGGGCATCTTGGAGAAAAGCATGCGCTGGGAATCTGAAGAGCATCTCCCGGATGTCGATGCGGTCCTGGCAGAATTGTCCCCGGCCCAGCAGGCTGCCCTAGAGGAGGTCCAAGACGCCTGGGCAGAGGGAAAACCCGTCTTGCTTCGCGGCATTACGGGCAGTGGCAAAACGGAAATCTATGTCCATTTGGCGGCCCAAGCCATGGCCTTGGGCCAGCACACCCTCATGCTCGTGCCCGAAATCGCCCTGACCGCCCAACTCTACCGCCGACTGGAAAAAGCCGTCGGACCGGGGCGTTTGGCGGTCTACCACAGCCAAGTTTCGGACAGCCAAAGGCGGGATATTTGGGAAGCACTCGTCCGTCCGGATTCGGCGCCTCGTCTCATTTTGGCGGCGCGCTCAGGGCTTTTCTTGCCGCTGGAACGCCTAGGGTGTCTGATTGTCGATGAAGAGCATGAAACCAGCTATAAACAGCAAGACCCCGCCCCGCGCTATCAAGGTCGCGACGTGGCTGTTTGGCTCGCTCGGCATTTGGACGCCGGATTGCTCCTCGGATCGGCTACGCCCAGTCTCGAAAGCTACCAGCATGCCAAGACAGGAAAATACCAGTATGTGCGCTTGGACGAGCGCTTTGGGACCTCGGTGCCTCCTCAGGTCGAGATGCTGTCTCTGGTGAAATATCAGGCCCTTCAGCACATGGAAGGGCCCTTCACGAGGCCGGCCGTCGAAGCGATAGCCCAGTCCCTTGACCAGGGAAAGCAGGCCCTCGTTTTTCAGAATCGTCGTGGCTATTCGCCCTTTCTCACCTGCATGGCATGTGGTTGGACCGAACCCTGCACGGATTGCGACGTGGCCGTGACCTACCACAAGGAATCAAAATCCCTGCGCTGCCATTACTGTGGCCAGTCGCGCACGCCGAGTGCCCAATGTCCAGCCTGCCAAAAATCAGCTTGGCAATGGCGGGGGCTTGGGACAGAGCGGGTCCAGGAAACCGTTGAAGAGCTCTTCCCGCAAGCCCGTGTGCTCCGGATTGATTCGGACAGCACCCGGAAAAAAGCCGCCATGACCCAGTTTGTCGACTGGCTCGAAAAGGGGGAGGTCGACATCGTGGTGGGGACCCAAATGGTGGGTAAGGGCCTCGATATTCAGGGCCTGAATGTGGCGGTCATACTCCAAGCGGACAACGCCTTGCAACTGCCGGACTTCCGGGCGCATGAGCGCGCTTTTCAGCTCTTCACCCAAGTCGCCGGCCGCACAGGTCGCCGGGATTCCCCGGGTCGCGTGTATATCCAAACGGCTACCCCGGAACATCCCGTATTGCTCGCTGTGCAGGCGGGGGACTACGAGGCGATGGCAGATCAACTCCTGCAGGATCGCCAGGCACATCATTATCCGCCTTTTGTGCGCATGATGCGCCTCGAGATTCGGCATCGACGGGAGTATGTGGCGAGCCAGGCGGCGCATTACTTGGCGGGCCAACTCAATCAAACCCTGGGAGGAGGGGTGCTGGGCCCCGATGCGCCCTCGGTCGCACGGGTCAAAAATGTCTACCTCCAACACCTATGGCTCAAACTCCCGGTGGACCGAGGTTTGCCGACCACCAAAAAACGCATCCGCCAGTCGGTGGACCAGTTGGCCTTTCATCCAGATTTCAAGTCGGTCAAAGTGGTAGTGGATATCGATCCCGCGTAGCCTGATCTCCCTCTTTTTCTGTACATTCCCTACGCTCTTTCCTCCCACATGATCTCATCTCTATGCCCATGCGTAATCTTCTCCTTCCTCTGATCGCCGCCGGCCTGTTCTCTGCGTGCAACATGTCCACATCGACTTCTGAAAACACGGAAGTGGCGACCTACTTCGACCAAACCGGCCGAGACGATGCCTGGACGGGTGGTGCGCGGCGTATTCCCGTAGAAACCCCGCTCGGCACCTTCCATGTTTGGACCAAGCGCGTCGGGAATAATCCGACCCTCAAAGTCCTTCTCCTGCACGGGGGTCCCGGTGCGACACACGAATACTTTGAATCGGCCGACAGCTATTTTCCCGGTGCCGGCATCGAATACTATTACTACGACCAGCTCGGTTCGGGAAATAGCGACAACCCCGAGGATACGGCACTCTGGAACATCGAGCGATTTGTGAGTGAGGTCGAGCAGGTGCGGATCGCACTCGGCCTGGATGCCAGCAATTTTGTGCTCATGGGCCATTCATGGGGCGGCATTCTCGCCATGGAGTATGCCTTGGCCCATCAAGAACATCTCAAGGGCTTGATCATTTCCAACATGGTCGCTTCGGCCCCGGAATACAACCGCTATGCCCAGGAGGTCTTGGGTCCCCAATTGCCCCCGGATGTCCTGGCCGAAATCAAAGCGCTGGAAGCCCAAGGGGCCTACACCTCTGAACGCTATCTCGGCTTGATCACCGAGAATTATTACCCGGAGCACGTGCTCCGTCGACCTTTGGATGCATGGCCAGAGCCGGTCAACCGCAGCTTTGCCAAACTGAATTATCCCCTGTATCTCTACATGCAAGGACCGAGCGAATTTGGCATCGTGGGTCAGGCCACCCTCCGAAATTGGGACCGCACGGCGGACCTGCCGCGCATCACGGTGCCCACGTTGGCCGTTGGGGCTGAATTTGACACCATGGATCCCGAAGGGATGCGGGCGATTGCAGAAGGGGTACAGAACGGCCGCTTCCTCTTTTGTCCCGGTGGTGGGCACATGGCCATGTACGATGCGGCCGACACGTATTACCCGGGCATCATCTCCTTCCTCAAAGGACTCTAGGGCTTATTCCCCGTAGATTCCCACATAGCGGGTGGGCACGCCCGTTTGGGAGCGGACTTCAACGCCTTTGGCCCCCCGGTACATGCCGGGTGAGTTGAAGGTCATCACGGCATGCCCTTCGGCATCCAAGCCAATGAGGCCGCCTTGTCCGGCGTCGGCATTGAGCACCTCGAAGAGGGTGTAATGCGCAGCATCCGCCAGGGTTTTTTGGCCCCAAATCATCTGCGCATTCACTTGGTAGGCCACGGATTCACGAATAAAATACTCGCCATGCCCCGTGCAGGAAATAGCTGCCCCGGCATCGTCGGCATAGGTGCCCGCCCCCAAAACGGGTACGTCTCCCACGCGTCCCCAGCGCTTGCCCATCATTCCGCCCGTCGAGGTGCCCGCGGCGAGATGGCCTTGTGCATCGCGCACTACGACACCCACCGTGCCGCGTTTATGCTGTTCCGCCCACGCGGCGTATTGCGCATGGCGGCGGTGGGTCAAAAACGTATCGTTGGGCACCAGGCCCATGCCCCGCTCCTGCGCAAAGGCTTCCGCGCCAGCGCCCACCAAAAACACATGGTCGCTATGCATCATGACTTCAT
>DNWN01000149.1 GCA_003507115.1 Cryomorphaceae bacterium
CCGCAAAATAGCCGAACACACCGCCATTTTTAGCCAGCTCGTCACGGCCTACCACGGGCGGATGTACTACGTCATGAACCATTGGTACGCCATGATGGCCTTTCTCCCCGGGTACGGCCGCAACAAGGAGAACTTGGAACGCATGATCTCTGCCCAAACCCATGCCCAACCCTTTTTGCCCGAGTCCCTCCTACCCAGCCTTGGCTTGCGCTGGAGCTACCTCCCGCGCGTAGTGTGGAAATTGGCCACTTTTTCGCGCGTTCGACGCCGGTTTACCGCGCGCATTCATGGGGATTTTGACGCCCTGGGGCAGCGCGATTGGGCGAAGGACGACCTCCACAGCTTGCGCGCCCTTTGGAAAGACCTCGAAACGCGCTGGCTTCACCAGTGGTACATCACCGTCGAAAATGACACCGCCTTGATGACCTTGCTCGGCTGGGCCCAGAAGCGGTTTTCCGAAGACCAGCTTCGCATCTTCCTGACCATGGACACGCCAAGCGGGCAGCAATTGCGGGCCTTCCAAGACCATGCCCACACTTTTTGGGCAGACCCCCACCTGCGCGCTGCCTTGGAAGCGGAAGATGAAGCGAGATTTGCCGACCGATTGGCCCAGTGGCCGGATCGTGGCGCCGTCTGGCAGCGCTACTTTCATCGATTCGGCGGGCGCTTTCCCAACGAATTGCGCTTGGAGGACGCCAGCCCCTTGGATGATTTTTCACTCCTCGCTCAGAGTCTACGCGCCCTAGCAGCGCAACCCAAAAGTCCCGCGCCCACCCAAACTCCAGAAACAGGTTTTCCGTGGGGAATTCGAAAACTTCGCCAATTTATTCAACAACGGGAAAGCCTGCGATTGCTTCGCTCCTCAGCGTTTGGGTGGCTGCGAAAAATCCTCCTTGAATCGGGCCAACGCCATGCAGAACTCGGGCATCTTTTGGCCCCGGAAGATGTGTTTTGGCTCCAAATAGAGGAATGGGAGAAGGGCGAACCATCGGATTGGAAGCCCCGCGTTGCCGCGCGAAAAGCCGAAGCCGCTCGGCATGCCGAAGACGTGTATCCCCGCGCCTTTGCCGCCATGCCCGGAGAGTCCGCCCCCTTGTACCGCCCGGAGCTGGAAGCGGGAGACGCCTGGGAAGGGCAATGTGTCGTCCCGGGACGGTTGGAAGGACGGGTTTTGGTGATGCCCACGTTCCACCCCGGGCCCTATCCGGAGTTTGACATCCTGGTGGCCAAGCACACCGATCCCGGATGGAGCTTCTTAATTGGGCAAGCCCGAGGCCTCGTTGTGGAACAAGGAGGCCTTCTATCCCACGCCTCCATCGTGGCCCGAGAACTAGGCTTACCTACCTTAATTGGCGTTCCAGACATTACCCAACACCTCCGAACAGGCGAACAAGTGGTCCTCGATTCCACCCAACGTCGCCTGCACCGCCTTGATTCTTCCCACCCATGATCAGTCCACCCCCCAGCCCTCCGGCCACCTACCTCGATCTCCGTCGAACCCTCTACCGTGGATTTTCAGACTTTGATGCAGACGAGCGCGTGCTCCGGCAAGCGTGGTCCTTTTTCGTCCACCAACCCGAGGCCGTATGGCACGATGGCAAGACTTTTTGCTGTGGGCTCTACCGCATGGCAGACCATCGGTGGGCCTTTGGCTTTTTCGAGACCAAAGGAACCGATCAGGTGGCCTTTGAATCGGAATGGCATAGCCTCCGCATGGCGTTTCCTGGAGCCTGGGCGGGACCCCTGCAAGGCTCCACCTTCTTGCCCTACCGGTTTATCACCTCGGGCGAAAGCCATCCCCTGTTTCCGGGAGAATGGCGCAATCAAGCGCACTACGGCCCATGGATGGAACGGCTGGGGCCAAGCCGCATTACCACGTATCGGTCTGCCTACCGCACGGAATACCGCGAAGTCATTGCCGTGTCCGAGGCCTTTTTGACGGATTGGGAGGAACGCGGATTTGCCCTTCGTCCTTTTGACCTGGAGGATGCGGACGGATGGACGGCCTTGCACTACATGATTGAAGCGATTTTTCACGGCAATTGGGGCTACAAAGCGCTGACCCCCGCCGAATTTACCTCATGGGCCCAATCCTTGGGGCAAAGCCACGGCGGACAACCCTGGTTATATTGGGTCTACATCGGGGAGCGGCGCATCGGATTTGCCTACCTCTTCTTCTTGGAGGATGGCACGTTAATCTTCAAAACAATCGGTCTACTGCCCGAATTCCAAGCCCAAAAAGTCGGCAATGCAGTGGCGGGAAAACTCCACAAAATGGCGCTCGAAGCCGGCGCGACCCGCTGTATCTATGCTTTGGTCCAGGCGGAAAACCGCGTCAACCGCATGCCCGACCCGGACATCACGGTATTCCGGACCTATGCATCCTACGAATTTGACCCCCTTCCGGCCCATGCCTAGTCTCGCATTTTGGACCCTGTCGGGGCTCTACCTCCTCCTCTTCGGGGGAACAGAAGCCTTGAAACGCAGGGCGGGTATTTCCCCGGTCATCACCCGGAAAGTACTGCATGTCGCCTCCGCCATGGTGGCCTGCATTCTGCCTTTCTGGCTGCCTCCTGCCGAAATCGTCGGCATGGCCGCGCTCTTTGCCGGG
>DNWN01000079.1:0-12286 GCA_003507115.1 Cryomorphaceae bacterium
GAGCTCATCATGAACGAGAAGTACATAGCTATGTACACTCACGTGGAGGCTTGGACGGACTGGCGCCGTACGGGTTTCCCGGCAATTTCTACCCCTGCAGGTGCTCTTTTGACTGCGATCCCTCGTCGTATGCCTTACCCAGAAGGCGAATACCTGTATAATTCGGCCAATGTGCCAATGCCATTGAGCGCGACACCAGATGAAAAATTTGGAGCGAGCTCGACCTACCGCCTTTGGTGGGACGCAAACTAATTGGTGTTAGTTTGCATGTTAAACGCGAGCCGCCCCGGAAACGGGGCGGCTTTTTTTATAAGGCATCACAAAAAAAATAACCCGCTTGCAGCGCAAGCGGGTTAGGCAAAGGAAGGGAGGACCAATACTTACTTGGCTCGCTCTTTATATGTACCGTCTGCGGTATTGATCACAATCTTCTCTCCAATTTCAATAAATAGGGGAACACGGATTTCAGCTCCGCTCTCTACCGTGGCAGGCTTTAAGGTGTTTGTCGCCGTATTGCCTTTCATTCCAGGCTCGGTGTACGTGACTTCCATCACGACAGTTTGAGGGACCTCAACACTCAAGGGTCGATCTTCGTCCGCGTGGAATAAAACCATACACTCCATGCCATCTTTCAAAAAGCCGGGCGCGTTGATTAATTCTTTGGCCATGGGAAGCTGTTCATACGACTCCATATTCATGAAGTGGTAGCCATCGGCATCATTGTACAAGAACTGATAGGTACGGTATTCAATACGAATGTCATCAAGCTTGGCTCCGCTTGGGAAGGTGTGTTCCAAAACACGGCCGTCATTGAGGTTGCGCATTTTGGTCCGCACAAAAGCCGCCCCTTTACCCGGTTTGACGTGAAGAAATTCAATGATCTGGTATGGTGCGTGGTTGTGCGTGATACAGAGCCCGTTTTTAATGTCGGAGGTCGAAGCCATATCGTTAGATTGCGTTAATTCGATTACAAAGGTACGACCGCTTCCCCTGTGGGGAGAAAGGCTCGACGGCAATGCATGGTTTCTTCTTTCTTGTGGTTAGAGGCCACAAAAACGATTCGATGTGAATACCGAAGCGTCGGAGAAAGGGATGCGCCCAACAAAGTGCTATACCATTCAATGCCCACTTGATCCAAATGGGAGCATGGTTCGTCGAGCAGTAGGAGAGGGGCATCCGTCCAGATAGCTAAGGCTAGTTTTATACGTTGTTTCATCCCACTCGATAGTTGGGCGAGCGGGCGGTCAAAGGCATATGGGGGAATAGGTAGATGCTCAAGGCCTGCCTCGGGGCGGAAGGCCCTTAATTGGGCATGTTGGGCGAAGAGTTCTTTTGGGGTATACCCATCAATAAGATCGACATGGGGTCCGGTGTATGAGGTGTGCAGGCTCCATGTTTCGGAGGGGATGTCTTCGCATCGAAGGTGTCCTCGGGTAGGGGAAATCTGTCCGCTTAGCAACTTGAGTAGGGTACTTTTCCCCGAACCATTCCCCCCATAAATAGCTACGGTTTCACAAGGTTCAAATTGTTGCGTCCATTCAGGAATGACCACCTGCCCCTGGTATGTTTTAGAAAGTTGAAGCAGCTCAAGCGCCATAATTAGGCATTTTTCACGATGCCCCGATCTGAGGCAAGCAGGAAACGAAGGATTTTGCTACGCTCGGGACTTTCCGGTACTTCGAGTTCAATTTGACTAATCGCTTGGGAGGTATTGAAGCCAGATTGATACACCAGTCGGTAGGCGTGGTGTACTTCTTCAATTCGAGCGTTCTTGAACCCTCTACGTCGCAAGCCCAAGGCATTGACTCCTTCATAAGATAGCGGCTCCCGAGCAACGGTAATAAATGGAGGCACGTCTTTTCGGACGAGAGAACCTCCGCCAACCATGACATGGGCACCGATTTTAACAAATTGGTGAACGGCTGAGAGGCCACCGATAATGGACCAATCTCCGATTTCAACATGGCCAGCGAGGGCGACATTGTTGACGAGAATGACATGATCTCCGATTTGACAATCATGCGCTACATGCGCACAGGCCATAACCAAGCACTCTCGGCCCAAGACCGTTTTTCCTAGGGCTTTGGTGCCGCGGTTGATGGTGGCGCACTCTCGAATGGTGCATCCGTCTCCGAGAATTACTTGGGAGTACTCGCCTTCAAATTTGAGATCTTGCGGGATACCACCCACGACGGCACCATGGAAAACGCGGCAATTTTTGCCCATTCGGGTGCCTGAAAGGATCGCGGCACCGCTGGCAATCCAAGAGCCTTCCCCGATTTCGACATCGGCTTCAATGACAGCAAAGGCCTCTACGGTAATGTTGCCAGCCAATTTAGCTTCGGGATGGACGGAGGCGAGGGGAGAAATCACGTTTACTTGTCTTTGGTGATGAGCGCCGTGAAGTGTCCTTCTGAGGCCAATTTAGATCCAACCCAAGCTTGCCCACGCATTTGCACGATGCCGCGGCGGATGGGTTCCGTGAACTGTAGATGAAAGACCAAGGTGTCGCCGGGGCCTACTTTGTTTTTGAATTTGACTTGATCCATTTTCAAAAAGTAGGTCAAGTAGTTTTCCGGATCGGGCACCGTACTCAAGGCCAATATGCCTCCGACCTGGGCCATCGCTTCCAGTTGGAGCACGCCAGGCATGACCGGAGCGCCAGGGAAGTGCCCTGTAAAGAAGGGCTCGTTCATGGTCACGGCCTTCATGCCGACAATTTCATTCTCGGACATTTCCAAAATCTTGTCCACCAATAAAAATGGTGGGCGGTGGGGAAGGATGGACATGATTTTTGTCACGTCCATCAAGGGCGTCTGATCGGGATGGTAGGTGGGGATTCCCTTGGTACTTGCGTCTTCCATGATTTTTTGTGCGAGTAGGGTATTGGTTTTGTGTCCAGGTTTAAAAGTACGAATATGTGCTCGGATGGGCTGCCCCAAGAGTGCGATATCCCCAATGAGATCCAGCAACTTATGGCTGGCAGGTTCATTGGGTAGACGGAATGGAGTCAAGGGTATGGGGCCCACGTCGTCGCGGCGGACGAGGGTCTCGCCCACAAAATCGTTGAGGGCGAGCCAATCGGATTCTGTCAACGGTGCATCCACAACGAGAACCCCGGATCCTGGACGCGCGCCTTTGAGCAGACCGCGATGAATGAGGGGGGTGATGTGGGTGGCGAGGGTAAACGTGCGAGCGGGGGCAATGTCGGCTCCATAATCTTTGCCGCTTCGAAAGTGGGCGTTAACGGGGCCCACAGCCTCGGCTTCGTGGCTCAGGGTGACCTCAAACGAAGGCAAATCAGCGGGGTAGGCTTCCGCCCAAGCGCCTGTTTCGGGATCTTCGACGCGAATGGGGGCTTGTAGGGTAATTCCATGCTCTAGCTGGGGGCTAGGGCTGCATCCAGCTTGGTGAATAGCTTCCCACCAGGGAAGTGCTGACCCATCCAAAATGGGTATTTCGCTGGCGGTGAGTTCGATGCGTGCGTGGTAAATGCCTGCCGCATACAAGGCAGAAAGCAGATGTTCGGCCGTATGCACGGTCGTTTCTCCGTTGGATAGAGTGGTGCGACGGTCTGTATCGGTCACACAGCTGGGCGAGACGCGCAATGGAGTCGCCTCGGGGCAATCCATACGATGGAAAACATAGCCATGGCCAGTCGGAGCTGGATGAACCGTCACGGTGCACGAGTCACCGGAGTGGATGCCTTGGCCCGTTAATTGGAAAGGGTGGAGGAGAGTGTAGGACGTCACGAACGGGGCTTCATGTTGGAGGCCGCAAATTTCCGACGAAATATCGAAGCTTCTTCAGCGGGATACCCAAGGATTTCCATATTGCTTCCAAAACTACGTGTTACGCCACTTTTTCCGCCGATTCGAGTATGGTCCCCAATAGTCAAGTGCCCTGCAATACCAACTTGTCCACCAATTTGAACGCCGTGACCGATCGTGGTACTCCCCGCGATGCCGACTTGTCCCGCCAGCACGCAGCTTTCGCCGATTCGGACGTTGTGTCCGATTTGGCATAAGTTATCCAGCTTGGTGCCTTGACCAATGTAGGTTGCCCCGACGACCGCCCGGTCAATGCAGCTATTGGCGCCGATTTCTACGTGGTCAGCGAGGATGGCCTGGCCGATGTGCTTGATTTTTTCCAAGCCGGCGCTTTTTTTCCGCGGCGGGGCAAATCCAAATCCATCCGAACCAATCACGGTGCCAGAGTGAAGGATACAGTGCGCACCAATTTCCGTAAAAGGATAGAGCGTAACGTTGGGATGGATCACCGTGCCTTCGCCAATTTTTACGTGGGCCCCGATGCGCACGCCCGGGGCGAGCTGTGCGCTGGGGTGAATATCTGCCGTGGGGTCGATGGCTTCGGATCCCCATACACTGTGGTTTCCGAATTGATGCAGAATTTGCGCCCAGGCATAATAGGGGGATTCGACGCGAAGAAAACATCCACGATAGCCATCAGGTCGCACTTGTTTGGGCCCTACGAGCACAGCCGAGGCCTGGCACTCGCCTAAGTGTTTGGCATAGGTGCCCTGAGCTAAGAAGCTGAGCCCCCCTTCATGCCCGGGTTCAAGGGTGCACAAGTACGTAATATCTATGGCGCATTCCCCTTCTATCTGGGCGCCCACAGTAGCCGCCAAGACAGAAATAGACTGGGGGGAGATGCGTGTTGCGTTTAGTCGATCCATTCGATGCCTTTGGGCCAACACACAAATGGTCGTGTGATGGTATGACTATAAACGCTCAAAGGAAGGATTTCGGATGCCTCCGATAAAGGAATTACTTTACCGCTTTTCTTGAGGATTCTAATTTCTTGCTTGTCCGACTTGTAGGTGGCGTTACTGGCCATGCCTTCCAGGACAAAATGCCGGCAATCCGCCAAGGGAAAGCCCCAGGTTTCATGAACTTTGGCCTCCAATTCCGCCCGCTGAAAATTCGTGAGCGCTTCTGGCAAAAATTTAATTCGGAAAAGGCGCCGGTTGAGCAGGCGATCCGCTAATTCTCGGAGAACCGGGTCGGCATGCTGAGTCCATTGCTTCATCGCGCCCAGAATATCGGCGTCGTCCAGGCGGGTAAACGCCGCGAGAATGGTCGGATCTTGCTGAAAGTCCTGCATCGTAGGGCGCTTTTCGAGGAAAAGTTGCAATTCGGCCCCGGCAAAAAGTGTTTCACCCTGTTGGACGAGTTCATGAGCACGCCGTAGCAATTGAACGAGCATGTATTCCGCGCTCAAAACGGCCTTGTGCATATAGACTTGCCAATACATCAAGCTCCGACTGATCAAGAATTTCTCAATCGAACTTATGCCTTTACTATCGAGTACGAGTTCACCATCAGCCACATTGAGCATATGAAGCAGGCGTTCAGAATTGATGGCCCCTTCCACTACGCCCGTATAGAAGGCATCCCGACGCAAATAATCCATGCGGTCCATGTCCAACTGTGAGGAAATGAGTTGGTGCAAAAACCGCTTGGGGTGCTGATTGTGAAAAATTTCCAAGGCCTCGGTCAGTGCGCCATCCATTTCTTGGTTGAGGCGCTCCATGAGCAGCGTCGAGAGGGCTTCATGCGATACGCCGTTCACGAGGGTGTGCTCGAGGGCATGAGAAAATGGTCCGTGCCCAATATCGTGCAAGAGTATGGCGATTTGGACCGATTCGGCTTCGCTTGGCGTGATGGCATGACCCTTGCTCTGTAAAACGGCCACGGCTCGCTGCATCAAGTGCATAGCGCCGAGCGCATGGTGGAAGCGGGTGTGATAGGCGCCCGGATAAACCAGATAGCTCAATCCAAGTTGCCCAATTCGACGCAAGCGCTGAAAGTAGGGGTGCTCAATGAGATCAAAAATGCGTTCTGTCGGGATCGCAATGAAACCGTAGATCGGATCGTTGAAGAGTTTGAACTTGTTCGTTTCGTGGCCGACAGACATGTACGTGGAATAGGAGCCGTAAATTTAACCCATATCACATGGAAAAAGTACGCATTCTTTGGGTCGACGATGAGGTGGATAGCCTCACTCCCCATGTCCTGTATCTTGAAGGCAAGGGGTTCATTGTGGAAGTGGCGACCAATGCGGCGGACGCCTTGCGCTTCATGGCCGAACACCCCGTAGACTGCGTTCTCCTTGATGAACACATGCCAGGCCGCTCAGGTTTGGATGCGCTGCCCGATTTTAAATCACTCCGTCCGAGCACGCCGGTCATCATGGTGACCAAAAGTGAAGAAGAAGGCGTCATGGAACAAGCCATCGGTGAGGACATTGCGGATTACTTGCTCAAGCCGGTGCAACCACGCCAAGTACTTTCCTCCTTAACACGGGTTTTGGGAGCACGCCAGTTGATTGCCGACCGAAATCTCAGTAAATACCAATCCCAGTTTCGGACCCTCACCCAAGAAATCAGCGAGGCCGACTCTTGGGAGGCGTGGACGGCTATTTACCGATCCTTGATTTCATTTGATTCAGGACTTTCTGGGGCAGAAGCCGAAGGCATGCGCCCCATGCTGGACCATCAACGGGAAGAGGCCAACCGGCTGTTCACGCGCTGGTGGGCGGAGGTCTATCCCGACTGGCTGTTTGAGCCGGAAGCACCCTGTGCATTTTCACACCAAATGCTCCGAAAGCATGTGGCGCCCGTGGTGAAGTCCGGTCAAAAATCCGTACTCCTTGTCTTTGATAACCTGCGATTAGACCAATGGCTCGAGTTGCAACCTTTCTTTTTGGCGGAGTTTCGGGTGGCGAAAGATGCGCATT
This sequence comes from Cryomorphaceae bacterium, assembly GCA_003507115.1. GTDB lineage: Bacteria > Bacteroidota > Bacteroidia > Flavobacteriales > Schleiferiaceae > TMED14. Next base: position 6,760 of record DNWN01000079.1, read on the forward strand.
ATGCGAGCATCCTTCCGACGTCCACGCAGTACGCGCGAAATGCGCTCCTTGCCGGAGCCTTGCCCGATGAAATCGCTCACCGCTACCCCAAGGACTGGGTGTCAGATACGCTTGATGCCGAAGGCAAACGCAATGGATTTGAGGCCCAACTTCTCCAAGATTGGGCGAAGCGAGAAGGCATTGCCTCCTTGGAATACAGCAAGCTCACCCACCTCGGCTCCGAGCAGAAATGGGTCCGTCACTGGCCCCAAGTCAAGAATACGGATTTGGTGGTGGTAGTCGTCAATTTTATTGATATGATTTCCCATGCGAAAACGGAACAGAGTATTGTACGTGATATAGCGAGCGACGACCGAGGTTTCCGGGCATTGACCCACAGCTGGTGGAAAAATTCGCCTCTGCGCCCCTGGGTAGATGGTTTGGCGGCAGAGGGCTACGACCTCTTTGTGACCACCGACCACGGCACCATCTCCGTGAAAAAACCGATTCACATCAAGGGCTCTCGCGACCTCACCGCGAACATGCGCTACAAGGTGGGGAGGGGATTAGAATTCAGTTCAAAGGATGTAGCGCTCGTCCGCGAACCCAAGGACCTGGGTTTGCCTTCCGTGGCGCTTGGGGACAAGATTGTTTTCGCTGGGGAAGCGGGCTACTTCATCTACCCCAATCAGTACCATCAGTTTGCAGGCCGCTTTGAGAGCTCCTACCAACATGGGGGCATCAGCTTGGAGGAAATCATCATCCCTTTTGCACATCTGAAACCCCGGGGTGCCTAAACCCCGCTACCTTTGTGGGGCGATGCATACCACGGATTTCATTTGTCACCCAAGCGATTGGATGGATTGGGCTCAGGAGCACCAGGCCGCCTTACTTGGTCCGGTGGCCATCGTCGGAGACATGGGGGCGGGGAAAACGACGGCGGTCAAGTATTGGCTTCAGGCCATGGGTTCGCCCGATGCCGGCAGCAGCCCCACCTTTACCCTCATTCAACCCTACGACAGTCCCCATGGGGTCATCTACCATGCCGACTTTTATCGGTTGCAGGACGTGGCCGAAGCCGAATCCTTGGGCTTGGACGAGATTTTTGATTCGGGGCAGCCCATTTGGATGGAATGGCCCCAGAAAATCACGAACTTATTGCCCGAAGAAATGGCCATACTACGAATTGACATTCAAGCAGATGGCTGCCGAAAAGTGACCCTCGAGACGAAACCCTAATTCCCGCCCCATGGATCAGCCAGCCTACATCCCCCAAGAAGAACGCCTGATGGTCGTGTCGAAGCGCCAAGCGTTGCGCATTGGATTGCCCTTGGAGTCGACGTGGGCCGAAAATCGCGTGGCCTTGACCCCCGAAGGGGTGCACCTCCTCGTTCAACAGGGACACGAAATTCTCGTGGAGCGCGGGGCAGGATTAGCGGCTCGCTACACGGATCACGAATATTCCGAGGCAGGGGCTCAGATCACCGAGGACCGGGCGCACGTTTTTCAGTGCCCCATCCTCGTCAAAGTGGAGCCCCCCAGCCCCAAAGAGTGGCCTCTCATGGTGCCCAACCAACTGGTTTTGTCGGTTTTGCAGCCCAACACCGTCGATGCGGCCTATATCCGAGCCCTACAGGCAAAAAAAATAACGGCCCTCAGTTATGGCCGTATTCTAGACGAAGACGGCCGAGCACCTTTTGTTCGGAGCATGGCCGAAATTGGCGGTTCCCAAGCGATCACGGTCGCCATGGAATATTTGAGCACGTGGGCGGATGGAAAAGGCTATGCCATGGGTGCCGTCACCGGAGTCCCGCCCACGGAAGTGGTGATTCTTGGAGCGGGAACGGTTGGTACGGTCGCGGCTCGCCTTGCGATGGCCATGGGGGCGACGGTCAAGGTTTTTGACTCCTCCTTGACACGGATTCAGCGTTTGCGCGAAGTGGTGGGACATGACGTCTATACCTGTACCCTCCAACCGCAAATTTTGAGCAAAGCCCTCCAACGATGCGACGTCGTGATTGGGGCCTTGCGTCCCGTGAACGGACGCACGCCCGTGGTAGTGACGGACACCATGGTTTCCCAGATGAAGCCGCGGACCGTGCTCGTCGATGTGAGCATTGACCACGGCGGATGCTTTGAGACCAGTGAAGTGACCACCTGGGATGCCCCGGTGTACACGAAGCATGGGGTGACGCATTTTTGTGTGCCCAATCTGGCCTCTCGTGTCGCCCGGACGGCCTCTTTCGCTCTCAATAATTTGACTAGTCCCTTCCTACAAATGCTCTCGGACGATGGGGGCATCGAAGAAGCGTTGCGTCGTCGTCCGCATTGGCGGGCGGGGGTATATATGCATCGAGGCATCTTGACCCACCGGGAGTTGGCTGAACCTTTTGACTTGCCCTTTACCGACCTGGATTTACTTTTATGAACTTTTGGCAGCGTTTCAGCTGGTTTGCGGTGGGTTTAGGCCTGGGCACCCTGCTGGTCATTTTTCTTTTTTCGGACCGAGATTTTCAATGCACCTACCTGCCTAACAATCGGGTGCTCGTTGATTTGCATGATCAGCCAGTTTACTATGTGGAAGGCGCCGCGGTCGAGGTATGGGCGCACGCTTGTGCGGGGGACTCGGCGTTTTTGGAGGCCTTCTTGATGCGAGGAGAAATCGATTTTTCTGAAGCCCGGGTGACGACTCGTGAAGAGGGACTGCAGTACTCCTCCTATCCCATCACGTTGGAATGGCAGGATGAATCCTATCAAGGTTGGTGGGAGCGGCGCTCGGACAGCGCGGTTCTGGTGCGCTTGGAGCGCTTGCTACCCTGAGGGACGACGGAGTCACATCACCGTGGCTCGGTCCGGTGCTGCCAATGATGGATTACTTCGAGCGTTTGGCAGCAGATCGGCGAGCCCGCTCTGTTTGGATCAAGCCCAGTTCGCGGCCTGTTTGACCTTTGACCGAGGTGTTCTCTTCGGCGCGTCGGAACAAATAGGGCATGACCGCATCGATGGGGCCAAAAGGCAAGTATTTCGCGACCCGAAATCCGTGGTGGGCCATCACAAAACTAATGTGGTCTGACATGCCATACAGTTGGGCAAACCACACAGGCGCCGTTTCCGGCGTCCACCCTTGAGCAGTCAGCCAATCTGCGGCCAAGGCGGCACTTTCCTCGTTGTGAGAGCCAATCATGCAGGCCAATTTTTGCCCATCTTCGGGCCGGCCAAGCGCGGAAATCATTCGTACTACACAGGCATTGAATTCGGCATCCGTCGCTTCTTTGGTGGGCTGAATGGGAGAGGGGAGACCCTTTTTCTGGGCGCGTTCCCGTTCTTTTTCCATGTAGGCCCCACGGACAAACTTGATGCCCAATCCGTAGCCCCCTTTTTGAGCGTTTTCTAAGGCTTGGTTCAAGGCTTCCAGGCGCCCGGTTCGGTAGCACTGGATGGTGTTGAAAACAATGACTTTTTCCTGATTGTAGCGAGCCATAGCTTGGTAGGCCAACCTGTCAATTGCGTCCTGAATCCAGGTTTCTTCTGCATCCAGCATGACGGGGACACCCACTTGGTGAGCATAGTGACAAATGCGATCCACACGAGCTTGAGCGCGTTCCCATGCCTCGCTCTCGGAGGCAGAGAGGGCCTCGCCCCGACCCACTTTTTCCAACATGCCGGTGTCCGCCAATCCTGTTACCTTGAAGACGCCCAGAGGGATGCCGGGCTCATTCGCGGCCATGGCAAGCGTTTGCAAGGTCATGTCCGTGGTGTGGTCGTAGGCTTTTTGATCGGTTTGTCCTTCCACCGAATAGTCCAAAATGCTTCCCACCCCCAAGGCCCAGTTGCGTTGAGCAACCGGTTTGCAATCCAAGACTGTTTCGCCGCCACAGAATTGCTTGAAAACCGTGGCTCGAATAATGCTTTTGATTGGGAGGCGCCATTGGAGCGCCCAAAGTGTGACGCCTTTGCCCATTTGGACCAGGGCAGGGGAGGCCAAGGTTTTAAAAAGCCAATAACTGCGACGCAAAGAAGCATCGTCGTGAGAGTGAAAGGCAATGGCTGTATCGCGAAAATTCAAGGGCATCTGAACCGACGTAAATGGGTTCCAAAGATAGTCTAGGAGGTCGGTGACGAGGCCATGCCAAGTAATTTTCCGACCTTTGAGGGAATGCGTCATTGGGAGACTCCTTTCGGCCCCGTCTATGCCGGGGATCAAGCCCTTCAGGCCTTCGATACCTGGTTAGAAACACATCGGGCGTCGTATAGTCAGGTGCTGATTTTAACGGATGAATCTGTCCATGTAGCCTGCATTCCCTATGTTTTGGGAAGCCTTGCCCATCTAGGCGAGTCGTCAATTCTGGAAGTTGAGGCGGGCGAGGCGAGCAAATCCTTGGAGGTCATGAATCACTTGTGGATGGCCCTTCTAGAGAATGGAGCAGATCGCCAAAGTTTACTCATTTCCATCGGCGGAGGGGTCGTTACCGACCTCGGGGGTTTTTTGGCGGCAACCTACATGCGTGGATTGGATCATGTGCTCATCCCGACCTCTCTTTTAGGGATGGTGGATGCGGCGATGGGTGGCAAAACAGGAATAAACGTTGGCGGATTTAAAAATCTCGCCGGTACATTCTCAGCATCGAGAGGAATCTATGCGGATCCAAAGCTCCTTCAAACTTTACCCGAGGCTCATTGGCGTGCGGGTTGGGCTGAATGTGTGAAGCACGCTTACCTACAGGGCGCGCCCTTGTGGCAGCAAATCCAATCTATCACCGACCTATCTCACGTGGTCGATTTCCTTCCTGCACTGATGGAAGCGAAAATCACGCGCATTCAATCTGATCCAAGGGAACGCGGCCTAGCGCGCAAAGCCCTCAATTTGGGCCACAGTGTAGGGCATGCCGCAGAAGCCGGTATGGGGACAGGGCTCTTGCATGGGGATGCGGTTGCGTTGGGGCTGTGGATAGAATTTCACATTGCCCAATCCATGGGGCTCTGTTCGGCCATTCACATGTCAGAAATGCAGGTCCTCATCGATCGATGGTGGCCGAATCATTGGGTCTTGCCCAAGGATGTATCAGAACGCCTTCGAGGCGATAAAAAAAATCATGCTGGAGCCATTCGTATGGCCTTGCCCGGCGCACCTGGAGCTCCCGTCACTCTGACGGAAGTCTCAGCGATTCATCTTCAATCCGCTTTAGCCGCTTATGCGTCTCATTGACCTTCCTCCTTCCAAAAGTCTCGCGAATCGCACGCTGGTGGCAATGGCCGTCCGTAAAAAGCCACTGCCAGAACCGGATGCGACCTGGTCGGATGATATGCGCGCCATGCATCGCGTACTCCTTGGAGACGGCGATGCCGGGGCAGCGGGAACGGCCTTCCGTTTTGGAATGGCCTATTGGGCTGCTCAAGAAGGGGAATCCATCCACTTGACGGGGACAACGCGATTAAGGGAACGGCCCATAGAGGGACTAGTCAAGGGACTACAGGATCTAGGGGCGGATTTGACCCGGCAAAAGGATGGTTCATGGAAAATCCATGGTCGGAAACTTCGAGGGGGAGC
>DNWN01000079.1:12370-26549 GCA_003507115.1 Cryomorphaceae bacterium
GGCATCGTGTGGGCCCTTCGCGCTTCATGCATGGGGGAGTCGATTTGTCTTCAAGGCCTGGGTCGGCGATCCATTCAAGGTGATGCTATATGGTCTCGCTGGGGATTGCCTCTTGGTTTCAGTGCCTCCTATAATCGACATGGATTGATCATTCGGGGATTACCCAGCCGCCCCAAGGAGCCCATGGTTTTAGACTTACGCGACTGCCCAGATTTAACTCAACCGATTGCGGCAGCGGGGGTATTGATGCGTCGCCCTGTGGAGCTTACCGGACTACAAACCCTCAATGGCAAGGAGATTCCCCGTTTAGACGCCCTGGTTCAGGCCTTGGAAAACGTGGGTGTTCGGGCCCAGGCCGAGGGTGCGCATTCTCTCACCTTTGATTCGAGCACATGGAATCCCACTGAAGCAGTGCACGCAGTGGATCCCCAGGATGACCACCGCATGGCTTTTTTCTGGGCGCTCATTGGGTTGGAGCAACCTGTTGAATGGACGGGTGAAACCACGGTATCCAAGAGCTATCCCCATTTTTGGGCGGACTGGAACGTGTAACGTCCGCTCCAGAGAAAGCCCGTAGGTCGAATCTTGATTGTGAGGAGCCCTTGGTGCTCTATCCCAAATGCTACCCAGGTGGGGCGCCACTGCCCCTCAAAGTAGGGTCCTGGTGCCGTCATCCGCAGCGGGGAAGTTCCGTATCCATAGGTTTCACCGGCCCCCATCCACCCCACCGTGAATCGAAACGGCGGTGCGTCCTCCGAGGAAATATACCGCCAGCCCCAAGCATGCGGGGTATCGGGTGAGCAGCCCACAAATACCCAGGCCTCGAGGTCTGGGGTCAAAAAAAGCGAAGCATTCAGGCGCCACTGTTGATTCCAGCGATCCAGTCCTCCGCCGGCAGATCGTCCCTGCCAGCGCATCCATTGGTGCGCTGGGCGATTTCCCGCCTCGAGCCACCCGCGGGCATAGGGTAGGCGCAGTCGCCACCCCGGGCTGATGGGTTGTGGTAGCCAAGCTGCTGTGAGCGCCCAATCTCTGCTTCGCTGGGTCCATTCAGCGGTCATCCCCGAGGGCCATCGCAGCAAGCAAGATGACGTCCATCGGTTGCCGCCGTGAAGCATGCCCTGCCACTTCCAACGGGGTTGCCCAAGCGAGATAGTAAGCAGCCATTGATTATCTATCCACCCGCCACCGAGGTGCATGTTCGGGGTAGACGCGAAACGTCCCCAGCCCCCTCGCTGGGGTGACCAGGCAAAGAAAGAATCCGAGGCCTGGCTTCGCAGGAAGGGGCCATTTCCAGGGGACCATGCGACCCTCCAAGGAAGCACGGAGAGGCTTTGCTGTTGTGTCCATCGAAGTCCGGGGCCGAGTACATAGGGTCCCCACCCCGAGCTGGTCCGGGAAATGCCCCCTAGCCATGGTCGAGGGCTACGTACACCTTCACGAGCGGGGTACCCGACCTGAAAGAAGGATTGCATGGCCCGCCGTTCCATGGAGTCCAAGGGGATGGCTCCCCATTCGAGCGGATCGATGAGATCACCTTGCTCGGCAATGTATCTCCCAAGTTGGAAGGCTCCAGGCGGGGAAAGAAAGGGGATGTCTTCCAGGGCATCGCGCGGCCAGCTGTTGATGTAGGCAGGTTGAAGATGCCACGACTCAAGGAGGGCCCGGACGGAGTCCCGGGCGTCCAAATCACTTCCAGGAAAGCGCAGGGCATACTGCTGCTCAGCCCAGGTCACCATCCTGGGTTGTGCGGATGCAGTGCCCACCGAGAGTACGCATAGGGCCCCGCACCAAACAGAACCGACCAGTGATCGCCAGCCCATTCGGCGCGCCATCGCCCGGAAGTTGAGGCATAGATGCCCCGAAAATGGGGGTGCTGGGCTGGCCGAGCGTGCACCACAAACTCGATCCCTTGCGTCGTGGAAGCGAGGCCCGCAAAGGACACGTACCAACCCCATTCCGTCCACTGCGTGAGGGACGCCATGGCTTCGAGCCGCCTGCCTGGACTCCAATGCGCCCGAATGCGGCTGCTGCGTCCACCTGGGAGGGCAAAGGTCCCTTGTCCATACAGAGATGCTCGGCCATATTCGAGGCCCCAGCCAAAGAGTAGTGGGTGTTGAGGACTGAGGGCAACGCGCGAAAAAAGGAGGCATGAAGGTGCCCCGGTAGGCCCCACGAGCCCATGGAACGCCCATTGAGGGCGAATCCATTGGGCTCCCAATGCGTGCCACCCTGGTTTGGGCCCGCTCTGTTCTGCAAAGACCTGCCACGTCGGGGATGGGCTGTCCCAGGTCGACCAGGGGTCCAGAGGAAGCTGCGCCAGCAGGGGGAGGGGGAAACACAGGATGAGCCATCGCACCCCACAAAGAGATCCCACGACCCCGCGGTAATCGGGAGTAAACGACTCCAAACACCTGCACCCTCCCTTCGACACATCCCGAAAAAAGGCGGTATTTTCACCCCATGCTACGTCGATTCTTTTTATGGGTCCTACTGGGGTCAAGCACGTGGGCATGGGCCCAAGCTCCGATGTATGCGGTGGTGACCGAGTCGATGCTCGCCAACTCGGACGGGCATCTCATCACAGACATGGCCCTAGACACCAATGGCTTGCTATGGGTGACCACGGAAAATGAAGGTATTCTCCGCTACGATGGCGAGCGCTTTAACCGCATGGACCGCGCCCCCGAAAATCCGGATGACGAGCGTTACTACAGTGCGATTTGCATGCTGCGCCCCAAGCTGTGGTTGGCAGGTGGCGATGGGGTCTACATCTGGAAGGGCGGTGATTGGGAACGGAGTGCCTACCCTGAAAATTCCTGTGTAGACCTTCTCAATACGGGCATGGGCCGCATCTATGCCCTCAGTCCGTCTCGGGTCTATTATCGCGGCTTGAGTGAAGATACCTGGACCGAGGAATCGGTTCCTGGGCTCTCTGGCGCCTATCAAATGGCTCAAAAAGAGGGAATAGTATTGATTGCCTCCGAAAGCGGCCTCTGGATGCGCAGTCCGAGTGGTCTTTGGACCCAACTATTGGATGAGCCCGTGTCCTCGGCCATGCCTTTGGGCAAACGTTGGATGGCCATTACGGATGCCGGGCTCAAAATTTTGGGCGATGAAGGCTGGACGGTCATGGAACCTTTGGTTCGGGGCTACCATAGTTATGTCACCACGGCGGATGGTCAAAACACCTGGCTCATGGGTGAATCGGGCCTTTGGTATGTGCGCCAAGATGGCGTAACGGCCCGCTTATATACCCATGGAGGGCTTGAGCTGGAAACCTTGCGACAAGGCATTTCATCGGATGCGGGTGGGTTGTTTGTCGCCACGGAAAAAGGCCTTCTCCGCATGGATGCGCCGGAGCGCTGGTTTGACCTCCGGACCCTTCCTTTCCGCATTGGCCCCATCTCCCATGTGGCTGCCCATGGCACGGATTCGTGTTGGGTGGCGACCTCCTTGGGAATATATTCTTTGGGCCCCAAGGGCATCCGAAATCACGGCAAGCCGGGAACGGGTTTGGTTTCGGGCCTGACATTGCATCAAGGCGCCTGGGCATATGGTGAATTTGGATTGTACCGGTTTCGCTCCGGTCAATGGGAAAACATGGGACTCACCACTTGGGTAACGGAGGTGCGTTGGAAGATGGACAGCCTCTTTGTGCTCCAAAATGGACAGTGGTCGGGGGCATTGGCGAGTCGCACGCCTCGGTTTCAGCCGGTAACTCGAGTCCCTGCGTCGGCAGAGATGCCTTCCACACCGCGGTGGATTCAGGATGTCTATGGATTGGCCATTGAGTCCTTGGACCGGGCGATAGGCCGTGGGATGAAGCCGTCCTTACTTATACGTTCGGTGGAACGTCGAACGAAAAAAGAAAACGACCCCGTGGTCATTAAAGTGGGTTTCCGTGGTTTACCCCAAGCAGGAAATGGGATTCCGGTGGAATACCAAATAGATGGGGGCGATTGGATCTCGATGGGCTCCAACCGCCGACTCACCCTGGAGCGGTTGCGTGCGGGACAATATCAAATCCGGTTTCGAGCAACGGGACCTAGGGGAGACCTTTGGGGACAGCCCACGGTGGCCATTGAAGTCCTGCCGGCAGCATGGAAGCGTCCTTCGTTTTGGGTGCCTGCTTTGGCATTGATGCTCTTTTTGCTGGGCATGGCCGGGGTGATTGCCTGGCGTAGGGCGCGCGATCGGGCCACATGGAACCAGGAAAAAGCGGAATTAGAGCGCATGGCTCTGCGTCTTCAAATGAATCCGCATTTCACGTTCAATGCGCTGGAGTCTATTTCGGCCTTTATCCTGGAAAAACAGCCCAAAGAGGCCGTTACCTACCTCAATAAATTTTCTCGATTGATGCGCTACACGCTGGAGAGCGCGGAAGATAGCCATGTATCTCTGGCTCGAGAGCAAGAGGCTTTAGAAAATTATATTGCCTTGGAACAAATGCGTTTTGATCAAGGATTTCATTCGGTTTTTCAAGTGGAGGAGGGACTCGATACCCAATCCTTGATTATTGCTCCCATGTTAGTTCAGCCCTTGGTAGAAAACGCGATACTTCATGGACTTCGTCCCAAGATCAAGGATGGTCAAACGGACGGTGTGCTAAAAATTTATGTTGGGCATGATGCCCAGGGTCCTTCGTTGCTCATCCAAGTCGAGGATAATGGTATCGGCAGAGAGGCGGCCAAAAAGCAAAAAAGTGGCGATGAAGGGGAGAAGCGTTCTGCGGCTACGCGCATTCTGCAAAGCCGATTGAGCGCCTTGCAAGTCCAAACAGGACGACCGCATTCCATGGTGGTGGAGGATTTGAATGATGGAACGCGCGTGACGCTTGTGCTACCGCTGAACCATGAATGGTCCGAGAACGATTAACTTGGGAGGATGGCACTCACTGCACTTATACTCGATGATGAAGCCCAAAGCCGGAAGGCTTTGATGGGCAAACTCAAGCTCTTTTGCCCCGAAGTTCAGACTGTTCTCGAGGCCTCAACCGTAGATGAGGCATGGGATCTTCTGCTTGGGCACAAACCACAGCTCTTGTTTTTGGACATTCACCTGTCCGGGGAGTTGGGCTTTGATTTGCTCGAGCGCTTGTCCTCCGATGAGCCAGAATGGTCAGGAGCGGTCATCTTTGTCACGGCCCATGATGCCTACGCCTTGCGCGCCATCAAGTTTTCGGCCCTGGACTACTTGCTTAAGCCTGTCGATCCCGAGGAATTAGTCAAAGCGGTGCGTAAAGCCGAAGAGGGTCTTTCCTCCATCCCTAGCTTGGGCGTATTGGTGGATCACCTCAAAGACCGGGATCGAAAGCTAGTCATCGCTTCCAGCGAGGGCATGCATATTGTGCGCATTCAGGACATCATGCGTTGTGAATCCACGAGCAATTACACGCAGTTTTTTCTCCGTGGGGGCAAGAAACTTTTGGCATCCCGAACCTTGAAAGAATACGAAGCGTTACTCACTCCCCACCATTTTGAACGAATTCACAAGTCGCATTTGGTGAATATGGATTGTGTGAAGCGCTATGTCACCGCGGATGGAGGCTATGTCATCCTCGAAGACGATAGTCACGTGCCGGTGGCGAATCGCAAAAAAGAAACGTTGGTGGCGCGCTTGAGGGCGCTGTAGGTTTAGCCCTTAGGATTTTCCTTCCACATTCTGCGCCATGCGGTCTACTTGGGCCTTCATGTCCGCTTTGAATGCGTCGAGCTTTGCGAGCAAAGCCGCGTCGCTGTGGGCCAAAATTTGGGTCGCCAAAATGCCTGCATTCGCCGCCCCGTTGAGTGCCACCGTCGCGACGGGAACGCCTTTGGGCATTTGCAAAATGCTTAGAACGGAATCCCACCCATCGATGGAGTTGCTGCTTTTGACGGGCACGCCAATAACCGGCAAAGAGGTGGCCGAGGCGACCATGCCCGGAAGGTGGGCTGCGCCTCCCGCTCCCGCAATGATGACTTTGAGTCCGCGCTGAACAGCGCTCTGCGCATAGTCCAGCATTTTCTCCGGGGTCCGGTGTGCCGAGACCACCGTCATTTCAAATGGAACCCCAAAGGACGCCAGTTGGTCCGCGGCTGCCTGCATGACGGGCAAATCGCTTTCGCTGCCCATGATAATTCCTACCATGGGACAAAGGTACATTTTTCCCGGAACGGTTGCAGCGAATGGGCTCAGGCCCGAACAATGAGGGCATCGCGGGCTGCGGCCGCTCGGGCACGGGCCTCATCCACACTCTGTCCCACGGCGGTGAGGTGCCCCATTTTTCGGAAGGGGCGGGTTTGAGACTTTCCATAAATGTGGAAGGCCGTTCCCGGCGTTTGCATGGCCTGGTCCAGGCCTTCGTAGTAGACCGGTCCACTGTAGCCGGCCGCTCCAACAATGTTGGCCATGGCGGCAGGCTGCTTTAACTGGGTGTCGCCTAAGGGCAGGCGGCACATGCAGCGCAATAGTTGTTCAAATTGCGAGGTCGGACAGGCTTCAATGGTGAGGTGTCCCGAGTTGTGGGGGCGCGGCGCCACTTCATTAACCAACCAGATGCCCTGGGTGGTGTAAAAGAGTTCCACCGCGAGGAGCCCTTGGGCTTGGAAGGCCTCGGAGACCGCCAAAGCCAAGGCTTCGGCCTCTTGGACCACGTGGGCGGGCAGGGACGTGGGGCAGACCACAAATTCTACCTGGTTAGCGGTGGGGTGGAACTCCATTTCTACGGCTGGAAAGGCCTGGGAGCTTCCGTCCAAGGCACGCGCCACGACCACGCCAATTTCGCAGGCGATGTCGACCAAGGTTTCGGCGATGCACTCGCCTTCCGCCAGGGTTGCCGCATCTTCAGCGGTCCGAACGACGGAGACCCCAAATCCATCATAGCCCCCTTCGCCAAGCTTCCACACAAAGGGAAAAGAACACGTGCCCGCTTCGATGGCGGCTAAGAGGTCAGCTTTGGAGGCAAAACGTTGGAAGTCGGAAGTCGGAAGTTGGTGGTCCGCATAAAATTGCTTCTGTGCGACTTTGTTCTGAATGACTCGCAGCACATGACTTTGCGGGAAACAGGGAATGCCTTGGGCCTCCAGTGCCTCCAAAGCATCGGCATTCACGCTCTCAATCTCAATGGCCACCGCGTCCGCCCCTTGCGCAAATGCGAGGACGGTATCGTAGTCTTGAAAAGATCCTTGGGTAAACTGTTGGGCGCCCAGCCGGCAGGGAGCATCGGCTGAAGGATCCAGCACGCGTACCCCAATGTCGAGACGCCGCGCTTCGGCCAAAACCATCTTTCCCAGCTGACCTCCTCCGAGGAGGGCAATTTCAAAATCGGGATTCGAAAAGACCGAAGCCATGGGCAAAGGGTTTTAGGCGGTTGGGAGAGGGGTTACCTCCATCAGCGGATGCACCGCAAAGGTACGGCCCGTGGAAACTTCCACGCATTCAAAGCGCGTCCGCCGCTTGGTGCCTTTGCGAAAAACGCGTCCATCGCGCGTCTTGAAAGAGGTGCCCAAGGGCAAACTTTCCAACGTAGGCCCGGCGGTGGGACGGTCCGCTTGCAGGGCTTTTAGGAGATCTGGGTCCGCACCGCAAGAGGCCTTGGGCTGGCCGAGGCTCCGCCGCAGGGCCCTGGCCACGGGAAGACTGAAGACGTCGTGGTCCAAGAAGGGGCGAAGGAGGTCGCGGTATCGCCGCTGCCATTCTGGCCCGTGGGGAAGGTGGTCCCGCGCGTCCCAAGCCTGTACTTGGGCATGAGCCAACTCGTGCAAAAGGGTGATGAGAAAGGCCTCGGGCGCGAGATCCCGGTTGATGGAAATGCGGGTCGGTTCGCCGGCCACCCATCGAAAATCGCCCCATTTGCTGCGGCGCGGCGGGGAGAGCCGAATCTGCCCTTGATAGGCGCGCACGATTTTTTCCAGACCGGGATGGGCGGCTGGGGGCACCTTGGGCGCAATGACCGCCCAGTTCTTCATGCGGGCACCCACGCCGAAGCCGGGCCGGAAGTGGCGCTAAAATGGGGGCAGTCGCATTTCTCTCGGGTACCACAGGAACATGCGGCTGCGAGAATGAAGAGAAAGAGGCCGGTGCGAACCCAGGATATTTTTGTCCTCATAAGGCCCCGAATTTAGCGTATTTTCGGGGCATGATTTACCGCTTCTTGGATGGCTTGGGCCACTACTTCCGCTTTTTAGGCGAAGTGTTCCATAAACCGGAGCATGGGCGGGAGTACCTCAAATCGTTTTTTCGGGAAATTGAACTCTTGGGCTTTTCTTCCATCGCCTTAGTTGCTTTTATTTCCGTCTTTATGGGGGCCGTCTTGACCATTCAGACGGCCATCAACCTGGATGATCCCTTCGTACCGGATAGCTACATCGCCATCGCCGTGCGGGAGGGCATTGTCTTGGAATTTGCTCCGACGATTGTCAGCTTGATTTTGGCGGGCAAAGTAGGCTCCAACATTGCGTCGACCTTGGGGACGATGCGGGTGACGGAGCAAATGGATGCCCTGCGCGTCATGGGCATCAACCCCGCTTCGTATTTGGTCTTGCCCAAACTCTTCGCCTGCCTGCTTTTCAACCCAATTCTCATTGTATTCTCCATGGCTTTGGGCCTTGTTGGGGGCTACTATGCGGGAGACTTACTCAACTTGGTCAATACGGAAGTATTCTTATCGGGGTACTTTATCGAGTTCAACCCCTTCTACATCGTCTACAGTTTGACCAAAGCCACCGTCTTCGCCTTCATCATTGCGACCGTGTCGGCCTACTTTGGCTACAATGTGGAGGGCGGGGCGGTCGAAGTGGGCAAGGCCTCCACCAAATCCGTGGTGGCCATGTCCTTCACCATCATTTTGTTCAACTACATCCTGACTGATCTCCTGTTGCAATGATCCAAGTTCGAGGCATCCATAAATCTTTTGGCGAGCAGCATGTCCTGCGCGGCATCGATGTGGATTTCCACGAGGGCCAATGCAATCTGATTATTGGTCTGAGTGGATCGGGAAAAACGGTTTTTTTGAAGTCCGTCCTGGGCTTGCATGCCTTGGATCAAGGCACGATTTCCTTTGACGGCCGAGTGCTCGGCGAAATGGGCAAAAAAGAAGTCAAGGCCCTACGGCAGGAAATGGGCATGGTTTTTCAGGGCTCGGCCTTGTTTAACTCGCTCACCATTGCCGAAAACGTTCGCTTGCCCCTGGACTTTTTTGCCTCCATGACGGAAGCAGAAAAAGACGAGCGTGTGCGTTTTTGCCTGGAGCGGGTTCGCATCGAACCCGATTCCTTCTCCAAAACGCCCGCAGAACTCTCCGGGGGAATGCAAAAGCGGGTGGCCATTGCTCGGGCGATTGTGCTAAATCCGAAGTACCTGTTTTGCGATGAGCCCAACTCGGGCTTGGATCCCGAGACAGCCATTGTCATTGATCAGCTGATTCATGAGATTACCCATGAATTTGGCATGACCACGGTCATCAACACCCACGACATGAATTCGGTCTTAGAAATCGGAGACCACGTGATATTGATGGAAAACGGGATAAAGGCCTGGGAAGGGACCATGGAAGAGGTTCTCGATTCCGATGACTCGGCCGTCGTGGATTATGTCTTCCGAAGCAACCTCTTTAAGAAGTTGCGCGCTGCCTTAAAAAAGGCTTAGGCACGCGTTGCCTCCAGAAGGCGCCGCATTTCAGCCATCACTTCTTCGCTTTCCCAGTTTTCGGCAATGTTTGGCCGGGCCAAAATCTGCGCCATCAGGGCGTCTTGCCGCTTTCCTGCGGCCAATGCTTGGGCATATGGTATGTGGGAGAAGGTGACTTGGGAATAGAGTGGCATCCACTGTCCTGGATGAAGAGCACTGAAGCGAGCCTCAATTTTTTTCTGGAGCAAAAATTCCGGCTGGGCGGTCAAATCGCGCATTTCGACAAAGTTGCGCATGGCCAACTCGGCGATCGCATCCGCATCAGGTTTGCGCTTCCGGGCGAATTCGGCAAAGGCGCGGTCCAAATCATCTCCGCAGTCATCTAGCACGGCGTCAAAGACTCGGCAGTCTTCAAACCCTGAGTTCATGCCTTGGCCATAGAAGGGAACAATGGCATGGGAGGCGTCGCCAAAGAGGACGGTCTTTCCGCCCACATTCCAGGGGGAGCAGCGAATAATCACCAAGCTCGCGACGGGGTTGGCGGCCCATTGGGCTTCAAAATCCGGCATGAGGTCCAAGGCATCGCGGAACTGGGCGGCAAAAAAAGCGCGGGCGGCCTCGACCGTTTGCAAGGCCTCAAAGCTCTCCGCCCCCTCCATGGGAAAGAAGAGGGTGCAGGTAAAGCTGCCGTCCGGATTGGGCAGGGCGATGAGCATGTGCTGGCCCCGAGGCCAAATGTGCAGGGCTTCCCGCTCGAGTTGGTGACTTCCATCGGCAGCGGGAGGAATGTGCAATTCTTTGTAGCCGTGGTCGATGTACTCCTGCTCGTAGTTGAACCGATCGCGGCGTTGCATTTTGGCGCGGACCTGGGAGAAGGCCCCATCGGTAGCAAAAAGGGCTTCGCCGTTCGAGTCCCGGGTTCCGTCCGCGGATTCAAAGGTGGCCCGGCCCTGTTCGACATCCGCGTCGACGCAGCGGTGGCCAAAATGCACCGTCACCTGGGGATGGGCTTCGGCCGCCTCCACAAGCAGACGGTTCAGTCCTCCCCGCGACACGGAGTAAATGGCTTGGTTTTCCTTTCCGTAGGGTTGGAAGCTGAGGGCACCGTCCACCGCGTGCATGACCCGGCGGTACATGGGGATGGCACTTTGGCGCACCGCATCAGCCATGCCCACTTTTTCCAACGCGGCCCAACCGCGGTCGCTCAAGGCTAAGTTGATGGACCGGCCTTCGGCGATCCCGGTTTTTCTTGGGTCCGCACGCCGTTCAAAAACCTCTACATGGTAGCCGCGCTGGGCGAGATAGATGGACCAGAGAGAGCCGACGAGGCCCGCTCCAACGACGGTGACCTGTTTCATGCGGATAAGGTTTGGCGAAGAACCTGCTCCAAGCGGGCCAGATCTTCGTAGCTAGAGTAGAAGGGAATGAAGGCCATGCGAATGGTGCCTGGCTCGCGCCAATCGGCGACCACCCCGCGTTCCACAAGCTGGTCAAAGAAACGGCGGTCGCGGGCGCTGAACTGCACGGACACTTGGCATCCCCGCGAAGCGTCTTCCCGGGGAGTGAGCAAGCGAATGGGTTCCTGTAGTTCTGAGGCCAGGGCTTCGAGCATATCCATACACCGGCGGCTCAAGTCCAAGCCTTTGGCGCGATGTTGCGCCAAGTCCATGCGGTCAAACAGGTCCAGGGACGCACGCTGGGCCGCCATACTCAAGACGGGGGCATTGCTGACCTGCCATCCTTCCGCACTGGGAATGGGATCAAATCCGGGGCCCATGTGAAATCGGCTCTCCTTGTTGTGTCCCCACCAACCCGCGAGGCGAGGGAGGTCGGCATGGTGGTGGCGCTGGTGGACAAAGAGCCCGGCGGTTCCACCCGGGCCGGCATTGAGGTATTTGTATGAGCACCAGGCGGCAAAGTCGACATCCCAGTCGTGCAGCGACAGGGGGACATTGCCCATGGCGTGGGCCAGGTCCCAGCCTACCACGATGCCTTGGGCGCGGGCCGCGGCGGTGATGCGGGCCATGTCGTACACGCGGCCCGTAAAGTAATTGACGCCTCCGATGAGCATGGTGGCCACGCGGGATCCGTGGGTTTGGATGGCGGCGATCAGATCCTCGTCCGTGGGGACGCCATCGGCCCCAGAGCCAGGGACTTCGATGAGGTCTGATTCGGGGTATCCGTGAAAAGCGAGCTGAGAAACCAGGGCATAGCGGTCACTGGGAAAGGCTTTGGCCTCGCAAAGAATAGCCCGGCGCTCCGGAGTGGGGCGGTAGAAGGAGGCCATCGCAAAATGGAGGTTGGCGGTCAGGCTTCCCATGGCCACCACTTCGGTGCCGTTTGCGCCCGCGAGGCGGGCGAGCGAATCGGTCAAAAATTCATGGTAGGGCATCCAGGGCCGTTTGGCGTGAAAATGCCCTTCGACGCCGAGGGTTTTCCAGTCGTGCAATTCCTGGGCAATGGCTTCCGAAACCCCGACAGGCTGAAGACCTAACGAATTGCCTGTCAAATAGATAACCTCTTCCCCCTTCCATACAGGCACATGGAATTCTCGGCGAAATGGTCCCAGGGGGTCGGCGGCATCCAGACGACGTGCCTGGTCAATATGGAAAAAGGCGTTCATAAACCTGAAGAATAGTGTGCAAGGTAGGAACTATGGGGCCTAATTTTGTCCCCTCAATCTAATCCACTTCGTGCTATGATGGCAGAATTTGCCGGGCGTCATATCGGCCCACAATCCAAGGATTTAGCTCACATGTTGGCTGCCGTTGGGGTCGCTTCCGTCGATGAATTGGTCAATCAGACTGTTCCCGATGCGATCCGCAATGAAACAGCCCTCGATGTGGCCCCTGCCATGAGTGAAAGTGACTACTTGCGCCATGTATATGCATTGAGCCAGAAAAATCAGGTGTTTGCCACCTACATCGGCCAAGGCTATCATCCCTCGGCCACTCCCGCCGTGATCCAGCGCAACATTCTGGAAAATCCGGGATGGTATACCGCCTACACGCCCTACCAGGCCGAGATTGCCCAAGGGCGCCTCGAAGCCCTGTTGAATTTCCAAACCATGGTCATCGACCTCACCGGCATGGAAATCGCCAACGCCTCCCTCTTGGACGAAGCGACCGCTGCCGCCGAAGCGATGAGCTTGTTGATGGCTGCGCGCAGCCGAGATCAGCAAAAGCGGGGCGCTAACAAATTTTTTGTCGACCGCCAAGTCTTTGCTCAGACTCGAGGGCTCCTCGAAACCCGCTCCACGCCGATGGACATCGAGCTCGTCGTGGGCGACATGGAATCATTTCAGCCGAGTCCCGAGTTTTTTGGCGCACTCTGCCAATACCCCAATGCGGTCGGCCAGATTGAAGATATCCGCGGCTTCATCCAAACCTGCCAAAACGCGGAGATCCGCGTCGCCGTCGCCGCAGACTTGCTTTCACTCACCTTGTTGACGGCCCCTGGCGACATGGGTGCGGACGTCGTGTTGGGCACCTCTCAGCGCTTTGGCATCCCCATGGGCTTTGGCGGACCGCACGCGGCGTTCTTTGCCTCCAAAGAAGACTACAAACGCTTTATGCCCGGCCGCATCATCGGCCGCACCATCGATGTGGATGGCGGCCCCGCCCTGCGGATGGCCTTACAAACCCGCGAACAGCATATCAAGCGCGACCGGGCGACCTCCAACATCTGCACCTCGCAAGTGCTTTTGGCCGTGATGGCCGGCATGTACGGAGTCTACCACGGTCCGGAGGGCCTCAAGCGTATAGCCACGGAAGTGCACCGCAAGGCACAAGGCATGTCAGTGGCATTGAAAGCCTTGGGCTACACGACGCTGAACACGCATGTGTTTGACACCTTACACGTCGAGGCCGACGCGGCCTTGCAAGCCGCGGTTCGCCAGGCTACCGAATCCGCCAAGATCAACGTGGGCTATACGGAACAAGGCATTTTGATTTCTACCCACGAAGTCATGAACACAGCGGATGCCCAATCCCTCGTGGACGCGTTGGCGGCCGCCAAAGGCACCGCGACAGTGCCCTTTGCCCTAGGTGAAGTGGCCTTGCCCAGCGCACTGGCGCGTCAAACGGCCTACATGACCCATCCCGTCTTTAGTTCCTACCGTTCCGAAACGGAAATGATGCGCTACATCAAGAAATTGGAACGCCGGGACATCGCCCTGAACCACTCCATGATTCCCTTGGGATCCTGCACGATGAAGCTCAATGCGGCCGCAGAAATGTTGCCTTTGAGCTGGCCGTCTTTTGGCCAAATTCACCCCTTCGCTCCGCTGGCTCAAGCGGCGGGCTATATGGAGGTGATTCGGAGCTTGGAGCGCGATTTGGCCGTGGTTACAGGCTTTGATGCGACTACCCTGCAGCCAAACTCGGGTGCCCAAGGCGAATACTCTGGCCTTCTGGTCATCCGCGCCTACCACCACAGCCGGGGCGATTACCACCGCAAAACGGCCTTGATTCCCTCTTCCGCCCACGGAACGAACCCCGCCTCCGCCGTCATGGCGGGCATGGATGTCGTGGTCGTGGCCTGCGATGAGAAGGGAAACATTGACCTGGCC
>DNWN01000083.1 GCA_003507115.1 Cryomorphaceae bacterium
CCCCACTAGGACTCGAACCTAGACATACGGTACCAAAAACCGCTGTCCTGCCAATTAGACGATGGGGCATCGTGAATGAGAGCGCAAAGTTAATCCAACCGGGCTTTCTCACAATAGATTACAAGGGGATGTTTCCGTGTTTTCGTTTTGGGTTGTGTGCCACCTTGTTCTCCAACATGGCGAAGGCTCGAATCAGCTTTTGGCGCGTTTGGCTCGGCTCCATGACTTCATCCACATAGCCCCGGGCCGCCGCACGATAGGGATGAGCAAAGGCCTCGGCATATTCTGCCTCCTTTTCAGCCCATGTGGCTTCCGGAGAAGTTGACTGACTAATTTCCTTTTTGAAGATGATTTCCGCGGCGCCTTTGGCACCCATAACTGCAATTTCCGCGGTGGGCCAAGCGTAGTTCAAATCGGCCCCAATGTGCTTGGAGTTCATCACATCGTAGGCTCCTCCATAGGCCTTCCGTGTGATGACTGTGATGCGCGGTACAGTGGCTTCGGCAAAGGCATAGAGCAATTTGGCGCCGTTGGTGATGATGCCATTCCATTCTTGGTCCGTGCCGGGCAAGAAGCCAGGTACATCTTCAAGGACCAGCAAGGGAATGTTGAAGGCATCGCAGAAGCGCACAAAGCGTCCTCCCTTGGTACTAGCGTGAATATCCAGGACCCCCGCAAGGTAGGCGGGCTGGTTGGCCACAATCCCGATGGAGCGTCCCGCCAGTCGGGCAAAGCCCACCACCATGTTTTCGGCAAACTGAGCATGTACTTCCATAAACGACTCGGAGTCGACCAGCTCCTCGATCACTTCACGCATGTCATAGGGTTGCTGCGCACTTTCCGGAATAACCGTATTCAAGCGAGGACGCGACTCGTCCCCACCGGTATAGGGCAGGAGCGGAACCCCGTCTTCACAGTTTTGTGGGATATAGGACAAAAGTTGCTTAAACCCTTCAATGGCGGCGCGCTCGTTCGCATACGTGAAATGGGTTACGCCGCTCTTCGTTGCGTGGGCACTCGCTCCTCCCAGGTCTTCGGAGGAGACTTCCTCGTGGGTCACGGTTTTGACGACATTCGGGCCGGTCACGAACATGTAGCTCGATCCTTCCACCATGCCGATGAAATCGGTCAGTGCCGGGGAATACACAGCGCCTCCCGCACAGGGGCCCATGACGAGGCTCAACTGAGGGATGACCCCCGAAGCCCGCGTGTTCCGGTAAAAGATGTCGGCATAGCCGCCCAAGGATACGACGCCCTCTTGGATCCGAGCACCTCCCGAATCATTGAGGCCAATCACCGGGCAGCCATTCTGAAGGGCTAGATCCAAAATCCGGCAGATTTTCTCGGCATGCGCTTCGGCTAGAGAACCACCTAAGACGGTAAAGTCCTGCGCAAAGGCGTAAATGGTTCGGCCATGCACCGTGCCATAGCCCGTCACGACCCCATCCCCCAAATAGGTTTGAGAATCCAGGCCAAACAATGTGCTCCGGTGGGTGACCATTTGGCCTAGTTCTTCGAAACTACCGGGATCAAAAAGTAGTTCGATCCGCTCGCGGGCGGTCAATTTTCCTTTGGCGTGCTGCGCCGCGATGCGGTCCGCGCCACCACCCAGCATCGCTTCCTCACGGAGCTTTTGCAGGCGTTCCAATGCTTTTTTCTGAGCCATAAAACGAATATACCCCGGGAAGGGCTTAGGGTGACTTAGTCGTTGAGCTTCAAGACCGCCAAGAAGGCGTCCTGGGGAATCTCGACATTGCCCAATTGGCGCATTCGCTTCTTACCCGCTTTTTGCTTTTCAAGCAACTTGCGTTTTCGAGAGATATCCCCGCCGTAACACTTGGCCGTTACATCCTTGCGGAGGGCAGATAGCGTTTCGCGGGCGATGATTTTGGCGCCGATCGCGGCTTGGATGGCAATGACGAACTGCTGACGTGGGATCAGCTCCCGGAGCTTTTCGCAGAGCCGTCGGCCAATGTCGTAGGCGCGATCTTTATGTATCAGGGCGCTCAGGGCATCAATGGGCTCCGCATTGAGCATGACATCCACCTTCACGAGGTTGGATGCCTGGTACCCAATCGGGTGGTAGTCAAAGCTGGCATATCCGCGGGAAATCGTTTTCAGGCGATCATAGAAATCGAAAACAATTTCAGCGAGCGGCATGTCAAAACTCAGTTCTACCCGATCAGAGGTCAAATAGGACTGACCCGTAATCGTTCCGCGCTTATCAATACAGAGTTTCATGACCCCTCCCACGTACTCGCTTTTCGTGATGATTTGGGCCTTGATAAAGGGTTCTTCAATGCGGTCCAAGCCCGAGGGGTCCGGATAATCCGACGGGTTGGTGACCAAAATTTGCTTGGTGGGGTCCCCCTTCATAAAGGCGTGGTAAGACACGTTGGGAACGGTGGTGATCACGGTCATATTGAACTCCCGCTCCAAGCGCTCTTGGATAATCTCCATGTGCAACATCCCGAGGAAGCCACAGCGGAATCCAAATCCGAGGGCCGCCGAAGTCTCCGCTTCAAAGGTGAGGGACGCATCATTGAGGCGAAGCTTTTCGAGTGCTCCACGTAGTTCCTCAAATTCTTCCGTATCCACCGGATAGATTCCGGCAAAAACCATGGGCTTCACATCCTCAAAACCGGCTACAGCCGCTTCAGCGGGACGGCTCACCGAAGTGATGGTATCGCCCACCTTGACCTCTTTCGCTTCCTTGATGCCCGAAATAATGTAGCCCACGTCGCCGGCTCCAAGTATTAATTTGGGGTCTTTATTCAGGCGTAGTACGCCAATTTCATCGGCCTCATACGTTTTACCGGTGGCCATAAACTTGACCTTTTCGCCTTTGTGGATTTGGCCATTTTTAATGCGGAAAATCGCTTCAATCCCTCGAAAGGAATTGTACACCGAATCAAAGATGACGGCTTGTAGGGGGGCCGATTCATCGCCTTCCGGGGCAGGAATGCGTTGGACAATGGCCTCGAGCAATTCGGGGACGCCCAATCCAGATTTGGCGCTCACACTCAGAATATCCTCGCGTTTGCATCCAATCAATTCTATGATTTGATCCGCTACTTCATCGGGGTTGGCGCTGGGAAGGTCGATTTTGTTCATGACAGGAATGATCTCCAAGTCATGTTCTATCGCGAGGTACAAGTTGGAAATGGTCTGAGCCTGGATGCCTTGCGCGGCATCGACCACCAAGAGCGCTCCCTCACAGGCCGAAATACTCCGCGACACCTCGTAGCTAAAGTCGACGTGGCCCGGAGTATCAATCAAGTTCAAGCGATACTTGCCTCCTTTGGTGGCATAGTCCATCTGAATTGCATGACTCTTAATGGTAATTCCACGCTCGCGCTCCAAGTCCATGTTGTCCAGCAACTGTTCTTTTTGCTCACGAACCGTCACACTTTGCGTAGCGTCTAATAAACGGTCAGCCAGGGTGCTTTTCCCATGGTCAATGTGTGCAATGATGCAAAAATTTCGAATGTCCTTCATAGCCATAGATCGGCAAAGGTACGCCTCGGGTTCCACCTAAAAATCTTGAAAAAAGCCCCGACAGAATTCCGATATTTGGGCCATGTCAACACCCAAACGACCTGCTATGGGTAGGGGGCTTTCGGCCCTCCTCCAATCCAACACCGCAACCACCAGCCAAGATGCTGGAGCGAAGGAAGTGGTCGGGGGTATTTTTGAAGTGGCCGTCGCCGATATTGAAGCGAATCCTAAGCAACCGCGCGTGCATTTTGAGCCCGAGCATTTGCAGGAATTGGCCGCCTCGATTTCTGCCTTGGGTATTGTGCAACCCCTAACGGTTCGCCGCCTTCGCCCCGGCAAATACCAAATCATCTCCGGGGAACGCCGTTTCCGTGCGGCCCTGATAGCTGGTTTGGAGGTGGTCCCCGTCTATGTTCGCCTTGCCAACGACCAAGAAATGTTGGAAATGGCCTTGGTGGAAAACATCCAGCGCCGAGACCTAGACGCGATGGAGGTCGCCCTGTCCTACGCCCGGTTGATAGAGGAATGTAGTATGACGCAGCAGCAGGTGTCCGAACGCGTCGGCAAGGAGCGTTCCACCGTTGCGAACTATATCGGATTGCTCAAATTGTCGCCGCTCGTCCAAGCCGGTCTGCGCGACCGGGAAATTTCCATGGGCCATGCCCGAGCCCTCATTGGGGTGGCGGAGGATTCCGTGCGCGACAATCTGTACCACCAATGTGTTCGAGGTGCATGGTCCGTCCGTCAGCTTGAATCCGCGGTGCGCGGACTCTCTGCCTCTAAAACTGCGCCCGCTACAGCCACCGCAGCTCACCCCGCCGCATCTGTCTTGGAGCAGAAAACGGGACTGGCCGCCAAAGTGGTCCAGAAGGCGAATGGCAGCGGCACCATCACCCTGAGCTTTAAGAGCGACGCTGAACTCCAGGCCGCCTTGAAGAAGCTCTCCTAAATTTTTAGCAAGCGCCTTATTCCTCCTCCGATTCCGTCGCGACGGCCGGCTCTACTTCGTCGACTGTAGCTTCCGACACATCGGAGGAAGAAATCATCCGAGGATGCTCTTTGATAAAGGCCTCTCTCGCCGCATGGTCGTAGCGTCCATACAGGGCGGGGAAGACCAGAACCACCACCAAGGTCCATCCTACAAAAACGGGCAGCATGGTGTTCAACACACTTCGTACCGGCGCTGCAGCTCCATTCTTGGCGCGCAGGATGGCTACAAGAACGCCCGTTAAAGCCACGGCAAAAATCAGGTTCCCAAAGAGCACGGTGATGCGGTTGGGCGTGAGGCCGTAGTCGAGCATTCGGGACCCGATGGCCCAAAGCCCAATGCCGTCC
>DNWN01000054.1:0-1650 GCA_003507115.1 Cryomorphaceae bacterium
GCATTCACGATGTGCACCCTTCCGGGTTGGGCATCCACCCAAAAACCTGAACTCCCCGGATTGGGGTAGAGCCTGAGGCTGCGCTGCATCGTCGTGGAGAAGCCCGGCCATTCGGGAAGGCCGATCGACGTGGTGTCGCCCCCATAATACCGCAACCCTCCTGTGGAGAGTCCCATGACCATTTCGGGCCGTCCATCCCCATCCATATCTGCGATGACGGGCGCATTATGGCGGCCATCCTGAACCCAGTGGCGCCGAATCGGCATGCGGGGAAGCAAGGTGAATCGGAAATCGGGACGCAGGCTGTCGCTCCCTAAGAAGGGCATCGTGCACCCATTGGACGTGATGGAGTTGTTGTTGAAGACATCTCCGTAGGCATGGGAAGGGTAGGGGGTGGTGCTCGCGCTCAAGTGCACATCGCTGCTGGGGACGTTCTTGCTGAAGCAGATTTCGACCACGAGGTTGGACACGCCGTCGTAATCGAAGGGGGATTGCAGCGTAATCGTATTCCATCCTTGGGTCGGAACGTGTATGTAGGAATAACACAGTTGGCCACTGGGTGCAAACGCGGTGAGACTATCCAGTGCGCTGTGGCCGATGCGGATGCTGAAGCCCTGGCTGAGGTAGGGCGAGCTTTGGGACGTGACGTTGAGACTCAGGTGGGTGATACGGCTCGTGGTGAGACCCGAGGCAGCCAATTCGTCCGCCCGAATGAGGTATTGGTGCCGTCCCGTGCGCTTGCTACTGCCCCAGGGGGTTTCCAGGAGGCTCGAGGTGGAGGTGGTGGCGGTGCCGACGGTGAGGTCCTGCGTGGCAGGAGCGTTTTGGGTAAAGGTCAGCGAGTCCATCTGGAAGACTCCTGAGTCGGCGGTGCCCAGGGCCAAGAACCCCCGCCCGTCCATGTTCACGTAGCGCGGAATGGCTCGCCCGGAGGAGGTGCCGCGAAAGTCCGCGTCGATCGCCCCGAAGGTCCCGGTGACCAGTGTAAAGGAACCGTTGCTGTTTTCGTAATAGGCTACATGCCCCAATTCATTGCCCACCAAGAGGTCCATATCCCCATCGCCGTCGAGATCGGCCAATTCGGGCGTGGCAAATTGACCCACATCGATGCCCTGGTAATTGGCGGAGGTTTGGCCTGTAAACGCGGGATTGAAGAAGGTGCCGGTGTTGGCCCAATAAGCCAGTTTGCCGTCACTTCGGCCAATGAGGAGGTCGTTCAAGCCGTCGCCATTGAGGTCCGCCGCGGTGGGCGCACACCATTCAGACTTGAGGGTCAAGGCCGCAGAGCCCGATACGGAAAGGGGACTGTGCTGCCAATCCGGATAACTGGCCGAGCCGACATTTTTCCAGTATTCAATGCCGCGGGAGGTACCGACGAGCAAATCCAGGAGGCCGTCCGTATTGAGGTCCACCAATTCGGGCACCGCATAGCGTCCCGCTTCGTACATCGTTCCTTGGAGGTAGCTCGAATCGACCAGGGTCCATTGCGGTGCAATGGCCGTTCCCGTGTTTTGGTACAGCCACACGCAGGTATCGCTGATGCCGGTGGGCATGGTGGGGGACACGGCGATATCGGGCAAGCCATCCAGGTTGGCATCTACGGCGGAGAACATGGGGTAGACCGGCAGGTTTACCGGGATATGGCTACTC
>DNWN01000054.1:1659-9476 GCA_003507115.1 Cryomorphaceae bacterium
CCAAGTGCTGTCTTGCGATTCAATATTGGCCACCGCGGGGGTCCCCACATTATATCCCGCCACGGCCGACGCAAAGCTGACATCGCCCAGCAATATGTCAAGCAATCCATTGCCCGACAGATCCATCGCGAGGAGGGTTGACCCGGAATGCAATCCGCCCTCCGCCATGGGATCGGTCATACTACCCGTGCAGGCATCGATGGTGATGGCATTCGTCAAGTTGTTTTCCAAGAAGTCACCCCAACACGCATCCACGCGCTCAAAAGTGAGGCCGCAGTTGCTCATATTTCGGTGAAATTCCACCGCGGAGGCTTGTTGGCCAAAGGTGAGGATGTCCACCATCCCATCGCCGTCGACATCGCGGATGGCGGGCACGTCCGTCGAACTAACTAAGAGGTTGATGGGGTTGGTGCCGGAGGCATAGGTGGAAAAGAGGTAGGTCCCGGGGAGAGCCCACGTGTAGTGGAGAAAGCCATTCACACGGCTAGCCTCATAGGCGCCGACTCCATTCACCACAGAACAGAACAAATCCGGGAGACCATCGCAGGAATAATCGGCAAAGACCACCCAATTGGAAACAGCTGGAAAATGGTGGGCCCAGAGGGGGCGGTACTTCCACCGGCCATTGACGCGCTCAAATGGAATCCAACGGCTGCCCTCGCGATCAAAAATCACCAGGTCTGTTCCGCCATCCCCGTTGATGTCCAGCGTGAAGAGTTGGGGGTTATTTAAGCCGCCGGCAAAGCCATTCACCAAGGAATCGGTGGACGAGGTCCATAGTTGGGCCTTGGAAGAAGGAGAAAATCCATAGCTCTCTTGCCCGTAACTATCAGGCATGCAGGCTACTAGAATAAACATCGTCCATCCCCACACGGCATGATTCCACAGTTTCTTGCGCATAGTGAGTAAAGGTCTGCAATCTTTCGTTGTTCTAACCCGCAAAAATTTGATCTATTTGGGAAAATGAGTCGCCGCCCTAGAACTCTTAGTATAGCTAAAGAAGGACTATATTTGCCGACTATTTCCAAAAAGAAGAACCATGCAGAATAAAGGGGTCATCCGTCTGTTCGCCGTCATTTTCGCGCTCGCGTCCTTGTTTGAACTTTCGTTCAGTTACATCGCAAGTCAAGTAGAATCTGATATTCAATCGAAGTATGGCCAAGACGCGGCCAAAGTGCAATATGCCTTGGACTCCATGTCCAACGAAATTGTCTATGACTTAGGCATCACTTCGTACACCTTTAAAGAGGTGAAGTCCAAGGAGATGAACTTAGGTTTGGACCTGCGTGGGGGCATGAATGTCATTCTGGAAGTGTCCGTTCGCGACGTACTGAAAGGGTTAGTTGGCAATGCCGAAGATGAGCAGTTTAAAGCCGCCATCGTCAATGCCGATGCCGCACAGCGCAACAGTCAGGAAGGTTACCTGACTCTTTTCATGGATGCGATGGACTCCGAGCGGGGAAGTCGCCCCTTGAGTGACCCCGGTTTGTATGGTACAAAAGACATGACGGACCGCCTTGGATTCAACGCGACCGATGAGGCCATCAAGCAAGCTATCACCGAAGATGTAGAGGCGGCGATTCAAAATGTGTACACCGTCCTCAAGGCGCGTATTGACCAGTTTGGCGTCGTACAGCCCAATATTCAGCGATTGGATGGGACCGGCCGTATCCTCGTGGAGCTTCCGGGTGTGAAAGACCCTGTCCGTGTTCAGCGCCTGCTTCAAAGTACCGCTCGCCTCGAATTCTGGCGTGCAGATCAAGGGGCTGCCTGGATGCAGTACATAATCAATGCGAACGAAAAATTGGGGGCCATTTTGGACGACCCCAAAGCGACTCAAGCTGCGAGCTCGGAAGGCGATGTGGCTACCGACTTGACACTGCCCACGGCGGTTGGAGAGGACGGCGCCGCGCCCGCCTCGGATGATGTGGCCGCCAATGATGTCAATGCCGCTGATTCGGCGTCCACGGGCTTCAATCCCTTGTTGAGTATTTTCCAACTCAACGTCAACCCCCAAACCTTCGTCCCCAATGAAGGCCCCATCGTCGGATACGCGTTGACGCGCGACACCGCGACGATCAACGATTACTTGGCGATGCCCGAGGTGCGCAACCTCATTCCTGGCAATGCGCGCTACGTGCGTTTTGCCTGGACACGCCCAGAGAACAACAGTGAAGTCACATTGCTCGTCGCGTTGCTGGGCAACCGCGACAACGAGCCCGAATTGGATGGCGGGGTCATTGTTGACGCACGTCAAGAATTTGACCAAGGCAACAACCCTGTGGTGACGATGGCCATGAATGGCCAAGGTGCGCAGGTTTGGCAGCAATTAACGAAAGAGGAGGGAAGCAAGACCCCCAAGGGCCACGTCGCCGTGGTATTGGACAATTTGGTCTATAGTTATCCCCGTGTCAATGGTGAGATTTCGGGCGGACGTACGCAAATCGAAGGCGGGTTTAGCCTGGATGAAGCGACGGACTTGGCCAACGTATTGAAGGCAGGAAAACTGCCTGTTCCCGCACGGATTATCCAATCCGATGTCGTGGGCCCAAGCCTGGGCAAGGAAGCGATTTCGGCGAGTATGAACTCCTTCGCCTTCGCCCTGCTCGTGGTCTTGTTGTACATGGTATTCTACTACAGCGGTGCGGGGTTGGGCGCAAGCTTGGCTCTGATCGTCAATATGTTCTTCATCTTCGGTATTCTCGATGCCTTCGGCGCGGTCTTGACCTTGCCAGGTATGGCGGGTATCGTGCTAACCATTGGTATGGCGGTGGACGCGAACGTATTGATCTATGACCGGATTCGCGAGGAACTGGCCACAGGCAAGGCAGTGCGCACAGCCATTGCAGACGGATACAAGGGATCGCGCAGCGCCATCATCGATGCGAACGTGACCACCTTGTTGACGGCGATTATTCTCTTCGTCTTTGGTACAGGTCCGATCCGCGGATTTGCAACCACTTTGATTATAGGTATCGCCTCTTCGCTCTTCACGGCTATCTTCATCACCCGCTTGTATTTCGAGTGGCGTTTGAAGCGCTCTGAGAATATGAGCTTTGCGACGTCCATCACCAAAAATTGGTTCACCAACACGAACTTCCAGTTCATGTCGATGCGCAAGCCCGCGTACATCTTCTCGGTGCTGATGATTGTAGTCAGCCTGGGTTCTTTGATGACGCGCGGACTGTCCTTGGGTGTGGACTTTGAAGGAGGTCGCACGTACCAAGTGCGCTTTGATCAACCTGTAGAAGTTGCCGCGGTGGCTCAAGCCTTGGGTGCTCAGTGGATCGATGAGGACGGTCGCGCCTTCGCTCCAGCTGTGAAGACCTTGGGTAGCCCAGATCAAGTGGTGATTACCACGAACTATCGCGTCGACGAAAATGGCGCAGACGTCGAAGAGGCATTGCAAGCGAGCTTGTACGAAGGGGTGAAAGGTTTCTACGCCGCCTCCGTATCGCGAGAGGAATTTGTGGCACCTTCGAGTGACGAGGCGGTCGGCCTGGTGGCTTCACGTCAAGTGGGTCCAACTGTGGCGGATGACATCAAGGACACGGCCGTTTGGGCGGTCATCTTCTCCCTCATTGCCATCTTCTTGTACCTTCTTTTGCGCTTTAGCAAATGGCAGTACTCACTGGGCGCCGTGGCGGCTACCGTGCACGACACCATCATCGTATTGGGTGCCTTCTCGCTGTTAGATGGCGTGTTGCCCTTCTCTTTGGAGGTGGATCAGGCCTTTATCGCGGCAATCTTGACAGTGATCGGTTATTCATTGAATGATACGGTGGTCGTCTTTGACCGTATTCGTGAATTCTTTGGAGACAGCACCAAGAACGATATGAAGTCGGAGGTATTGGACAATGCATTGAATGCGACGTTAAGCCGCACCTTCAATACGTCGTTCACGACCATCATTGTTCTGTTGATTATCTTCATCTTCGGCGGTGAAGTCTTGCGTGGATTTATTTTCGCCATTCTGCTCGGTATTGTCATCGGTACCTACTCGTCGCTCTTTATTGCGTCGCCCGTTCTGTATGACTCATCCAAGCGCCTCGGAAAAGAAAAAGCTTAATACCACCTCATGTTCCTATTCATCAGCACCGGAGAAGTAGTCTTTCTGCTCTTTGCGGTGCTGATGCTTTTTGGGACCGACAAGTTGCCGGAGATCGCCCGAATGGCCGCCCGCACTATTAAGATGGTCCGGAATGCCTCGAACGACCTCAAGGATGAAATCTCCAAGGCCGCGGATACGAATCCAACCATCAAGGAGGCCAAGGAGAGTGTGAAAGAAATCAAGGACTCCATCGACGACACGGTGGGTCGACTGAAATAAGAGCGCTTCGGCGCTCTTTTTTTTGATTGCCTCTTCCGGATGGAGAGTTTTCAACAAAAAAGCTGTAAATATTCCCATTTTTAGGGGGTTGTTGGTTGAAAAATCTTATTTATCGCCTTTGTTAGGTCAAAAAAGAGGGGGTACCTTTGAAAAAAACTAAAATACCCATGGCAAGAGCGCGTTTTTTAGGTCTAGAACAGGCCAGTCAGCACAAACCCATTGATTTCGTCAATCCTCACGCGAAATCCTCCGAGTATTATGGCTCACATGTCTTTAACCAAAAGGCGATGCGCGAGTATATGTCCAAAGAGGCCTACGAAAGTGTCTTGAGCGCCATAGAAAAGGGAAACAAGATTGATCGAAGCATTGCAGATCAAGTCGCCACCGCGATGAAGGCCTGGTCTATATCCAAAGGGGCTTCGCACTACACCCATTGGTTTCAGCCTTTGACAGGTGCTACGGCCGAGAAGCACGATGGTTTCTTTGAGCCCACCTCGGATGGTCATGCCATCGAAAAGTTCAATGGAGGGATGTTGGTTCAAGCCGAGCCAGACGCGTCATCCTTTCCCAACGGCGGCATCCGCAACACCTTTGAGGCGCGTGGTTACACCGCCTGGGATCCGACGTCTCCCGCCTTTGTATTTGGGAGCACCCTCTGCATTCCTTCCGTATTTGTCTCCTACACGGGCGAAGCCTTGGACCACAAAGTGCCCTTGCTTCGCGCCTTGCAAGCGATTGATCAAGCGGCCACGGAAGTGGGTCAATACTTCGACAAAAACATCAGCAAAGTGAATGCGACGCTGGGGTGGGAGCAGGAGTACTTCTTAGTGGACGAGGCTCTGTTCAACGCCCGCCCTGACTTGGTCATGACGGGCCGCACCCTGTTGGGACACTCTCCCGCCAAGGGGCAGCAAATGGACGACCACTACTTTGGGAGCATCCCCGAGCGCGTCATGGGGTACATGCGCGAGGTGGAGTACGAGTGCCACAAATTGGGCATCCCCGTCAAGACCCGCCACAACGAAGTGGCTCCCGGCCAGTTTGAATTTGCACCCATTTTCGAAGAGGCCAACGTCGCGGTCGACCACAACTCGTTGTTCATGGATATTTTGGACAAAGTCGCACGCCGCCACGCCTTCCGCGTACTATTGCACGAGAAGCCCTTTGCCGGCATCAACGGTTCGGGCAAGCACAACAACTGGAGCTTGAGCACCAACACAGGAATTAATCTTTTGGCTCCTGGAAGCACGCCGAAGCGAAATTTGTTGTTCTTAACCTTCTTCATCAACACCATCAAGGCAGTGAACGACCGGGCGGATTTAATCCGTGCAGCCATTGCCGCGGCATCGAATGACCACCGTTTGGGCGCGAATGAGGCGCCTCCCGCCATCATCTCGGTCTTCATTGGGTCGCAACTTTCCGAAGTGCTGGACGAACTCGAGAAGGTCGAAAGCGGAAAGATGACCCCCGAGAAAAAGACGGAGCTCAAGCTCAACGTGGTGGGCAAGATTCCCGAAATCATGTTGGACAATACGGACCGAAACCGCACATCCCCCTTTGCCTTCACGGGCAACAAGTTTGAGTTGCGCGCTGTAGGTTCCACGGCCAACTGTGCGGCCTCCATGACTGTCATCAATCTGATTGTTGCAGACCAGTTAAAGCAGTTTAAAGTAGCGGTGGATGCGCTGATTAAAGGGGGCATGAAGAAGGACGACGCCATCTTTAACATCTTGAAGGATTATATAAAGACGTCGAAGTCCGTGCGCTTTGAAGGAGACGGATATTCGGATGCCTGGAAAGTAGAAGCGGCCAAGCGGGGCTTGAATAACACGCCAGACACCCCTAGAGCCTTGGATTTCTATGTCACGCCTGAATCGCAGGACTTGTTTGCGAAGCATGGCGTATTGAGCCACGTCGAACTTGAGGCGCGGTATGAAATACTCCAGGAGGAATACTACAAAAAGATTCAGATTGAATCTCGAACGCTGAGTGATTTGGTGAAAAACCATATCGTTCCCACGGCGATTGAGTACCAATCCATCTTGAGCCAAAACGTGATGCGCCTCAAGGAGGTCTTGCCGGCGGATACGTTCAAGCGACTGAGTAAAGAACAAATTGATATGATTATCGAAATCTCGGAGCGTATTTCCCAAGTACTTTCTCAGGCAGATGCGATGACCGAGGAACGCAAGGCGGCCAATCGGATTGAGGCTGCCCGTGAGCGCGCATTGGCATATTGCGACAAGGTGAAGCCTTACTTCGACACCATCCGCTACGAAGTGGACAAGTTGGAATTGCTCATTGACAATGAGATGTGGCCCTTACCGAAGTATCGCGAAATGCTTTACATCCGATAAGGATTTAGTCATTTCGGAAAAATTAGACCCCCCGGTTTGGCCGAAGGGGTCTTTTTTTTGCGCGGATTTGGCTACTTTAGTGGCTTAACCCCATATGCACTGTTGCACGCGGCTATGAAGAAGGCACTTTACCTGTTCACCCTCCTCTTATTTTTAGGTTCTACCGTCCACGTTTTTGCACAAGATGCGGAGGGCGAGGAATCTAAGCGTCCTCGTATTGTGCGACAAGGGGATGGCTTTTACGACGCCAAGGAATATGCTCAAGCCATCAAAGTGTATAAGAAGGCCTATTCCAAAGTCAAGTCCCGCACAGAAAAGGCCGAAATTGCCTTCCGACTAGGGGAGTGCTACCGCTACACATTCCAGTATAGAGCGGCCGAGGCGCAGTATTCCCGTGCCCTGAAAATGAAATTAGAGACCCCCGAGGCCTACCTCGGTGTGGCCGAAATGCTCAAATACCAGAGCGAATACGAAGACGCCCTCGAAGCGTACGAAGATTTTGCTCGGGCCTTTCCCAACGACGATCGCGGGCCCCTCGGGATTGCCTCTTGCCGCGATGCGGTGGCATGGCAGAAATCCTTGACCCGCTACCAAGTGGGAAATTTGACCTCCTTGAATTCCTCCTCGCACGAATTCGGTATGACGTTCAGTGGCCGGCCCGAAACCTACGAAGAGGTACTCCTCACCTCCATGCGCGAGGGCGGTATTGGCAGAAAGAAAGACGGCTGGACCGGGGAGCGATTTTCGGATATCTATTCGGCAGAACGTCTGAATGCCGATGGTAGCTCGCGTTCCAAGCGGAGGAGAGGGCGGGCTCCCAAGGCTGATCCCTCTGCGGCGAAAGTGCAAACCTTCTCCGAGCCCGTGTTGCTTCCCGAAGCGGTCAACACGGAAGACCACGAGGGTAGCCCCGTATTTGATCAGCGGCGCCGAACCATGTACTTCACACGCTGTATGGATGTGCGGCGACAGCAGTTGGGTTGTGCCATTTATTCGACCCGCAAAGCGGGGCTGACATGGCAGGAGCCTCAGCTCATCGTCATCGCCACGGACTCTTCTAAGTCGGTCGGGCATCCCGCCATCAGCCCCGATGACCAAACCTTGTTCTTCGCGGGTGATTTGGATGGCTC
>DNWN01000098.1 GCA_003507115.1 Cryomorphaceae bacterium
CCTCCTTTTTTTGGGTGCGAGCAGCACCATCCAAGCCCAAAAAATGGGTCCGGAACTCTACATCCACGAGGAACTTCGAACCTTCCTTCTCTACCCCGCTGGGCAAGCCCAATCGCTCGCCGTCGTCCCCTTGGGGGAGGTTGGAGCGCTCTCTCTCGAGTTTGACGATGTCAGCGCCAACACCCAAGCGCTCAACTACACGTGGGTGCACTGCAACCGAAATTGGGCCCCGTCTCCCCTGCTCTCTTCGGAATACTTGGAGGGCTTCATGGAAGGACAACTGCACCAAGGCAACCTCTCTTTCAACACCTATCTGCCCTACAGTCACTTTAGCGATCAATTGCCCCATGCGAACTGTATGCCCCGTATTTCGGGCAACTACTACCTGATTCTCTACGATCAAGACCCCCAAGAATATTTGGTCAAATTCCCCGTGGTCTTCTACGAAAATGCCGTCGGGATTCAAACGTCCATTCACACCACCGCGGACGTTTCTCTGAAAAAAACCCACCAAGAAATTGACGCATTGGTGGACCTATCTTCCTATTCCGTCCAAAATCCATTCTCCGACGTTCAACTGAGTCTTATACAGAACCGGAACTGGTCCAGCCTTCGAACCCTGGGACCGCGCTACTTGCGAAATGGCGCCTATGACTTTGACTACAACAACGGAGAAAACGCCTTTCCTGGAACCAATATTTATCGCTTCGTCGACAGCAAAAACATCCCGGTCCCGACTCTTCGCATCCCTCGCTATGAATTGCAAGATCTCTGGCGGGCCTTTGTCGTCCAGGAAAGGCCTCGAGGAATCGATCCGTTCATTAACCAAGATGACGCTCGAGGGGCCTATGTTCCGAGAAAACAGGGTGCCTCTCCGGACACGGAAGCGGATTACATATGGCTAGATCTTTGGGTCGAGGATTTGGAACTTTCCGGACGACGAACGCTCTTTCTGGTCGGCGACTTTAACCAATATCGGCGATCTGAAGAATACCAGCTCACCTATGACGAAAAGGAGAAGGCCTATCGGGGAAGTTTCTTGGTGAAACAAGGCTACATGGAATATCACCTCGCTGAATGGGATACGGAAACCCAACGTTGGGATCTGCAATACACCGAAGCCAACCATTGGAATTGTCCCAATGATTATACGGCTATCCTATACCTGCGAGAATGGGGTCAGCGGTTTGACCGAGTGATTGGCTATGCTCCCTTGCACACGGATGGCATATTGGGTCTAAATCTCCAAATCAGCATCCCTTAGGCGCCTACCTTTGTCGCTGTGATTTCCTCCGATTTACATGAAGCCATCCGCCTGCTGCGAGCAGGACAATTGGTAGGTATACCTACGGAGACCGTGTATGGTTTGGCG
This sequence comes from Cryomorphaceae bacterium, assembly GCA_003507115.1. Taxonomy (GTDB): domain Bacteria; phylum Bacteroidota; class Bacteroidia; order Flavobacteriales; family Schleiferiaceae; genus TMED14. The sequence goes on from DNWN01000098.1 coordinate 1,373, forward strand.
GCCAATGCCTTGGACCCTCTGGCCGTCGCGCGAATCTTTGAGGCCAAGAATCGGCCTGCCTTTGATCCCCTCATCGTTCACGTGGGTCAGCGCGCCGAATTGCCTTATTTAGTCACATCGATTCCAGATGAAGCCCAGGTTCTCATGGATGCTTTTTGGCCCGGTCCGCTGACTCTGGTTCTTCCAAAATCGGACATCATTCCAGACATTGTCACCTCTGGCTTGCCTCATGTCGCACTGCGCATGCCCAAGCACCCCCTTGCTCAAAGGCTACTCCAATCCCTCCCCTTTCCTCTAGCCGCCCCAAGTGCCAACCCATTTGGCTACGTTTCTCCCACCACGGCCCAGCATGTGATGGACCAGCTAGCCTCTAAGGTGTCCTGCATTCTGGATGGAGGGCCTTGTCAGGTGGGACTCGAGTCTACGGTCATTGGATTTGCTGACGGGCGAGCCGTCATTCTCCGTCAAGGGGGGGTATCCCAAGAAGACATTGAGTCCGCAGTGGGACGCCCCGTATCGAGCCAAACCTCTCAGAGCCGACCCGCTGCTCCAGGTCAATTGGACAGCCATTACGCGCCTCATCGAACCATTCAACTTTTGGAACACGGGGGACGTCCGACAAAACTTGCGCTGGGCGAAACCTGGATTTCATACTTGCCTAAGCCCGATGCTTTCGAAGCGCTCGCTCCTGATGGTCAGGTAGCCACCGCGGCACACCGGCTCTTCAGCCTTCTGCGGAAAATTGATCAGCAACCTGGAGGTGTAGTCTGGATTGAAAAGGCGCCGGAAAGCGGCCTCGGAAGAGCGGTGAATGATCGGCTTATGCGGGCCGCGCACCGCGCCTGAGCTCAAAATTTTGACCCAAATACACCCGTCGAACCACGGGGTCCGCCGCCAACTCCTCGGCCGTACCGCTCTTGAGGATTTTTCCTTCAAACATGAGGTAGGTTCGGTCCGTAATGGCCAATGTCTCTTGCACATTGTGGTCGGTGATAAGCACCCCAATATTTCGATTCACCAACTGGGCCACAATGGACTGAATATCTTCCACCGCAATGGGATCGACCCCAGCGAAAGGTTCGTCCAGCAGAATAAAGTGGGGGTCTGACGCGAGGGCGCGGGCAATTTCCGTTCGACGGCGCTCCCCACCTGAAAGGAGGTCACCCCGGGTTTGACGAATTTTTTCTAGGCCAAATTCTTCGAGCAATTCTTCGCAGCGCGTTTGTATCTGATTTTTGGAAAATCCCCGCCATTCCAAAACCGCAGAAATATTGTCCTCCACGGTCATTTTTCGGAAGATGGACGCTTCCTGCGCGAGATATCCGATGCCTTTTTGGGCACGCTTATACATGGGGAGTCGAGTGATTACTTCACCATCGAGCAGCACCTCCCCGGCATCGGGCTTCACCATCCCAACCACGGTATAAAACGAGGTGGTTTTCCCCGCACCGTTGGGACCAAGAAGCCCCACGATTTCACCCTGGTTGACATAAAAGCTTACGTCGTCGACGACTTTTCGACGGCGGTATTCTTTGACGATGCCTTGGACTTCGAGCCTCATAGGGGTTTGGGTTGCGCGAGTTTGCTCACCAAAATACTCGCTTCATACAAGAAAGCGACGGGAATCGTCACAATGATTTGGGAAAAGACATCCGGCGGGGTGATCACGGCGGCGAGGGCCAAGATGCCAATCCACGAGTGCCGGCGGTAGGTGCGCATGCCTTGAGGTGTCACGATGCCCAGGCGACTCAGAAAGTACACCACGATGGGCAACTGAAATAAAATTCCGCAGGCGAGAATGATGCTTGCAACCGTTGAGAGGTAGGAGCTCATCTCGATGAGGTTAGTGATTTGGTCCGACACGATGTAATTCGCCAAGAACTGGACACTGAGTGGCGTAATAATGTAGTAGCCAAAAAACGCCCCCGCAAAGAAGAGCATGGAGGAAATCCCAATGAAGGCGACCGATTTCTGACGTTCCCCCTCCGTCAAGCCCGGAGCAATGAAGAGCCAAATCTCCCGAAGGACAAAAGGAATGGCCAAGACCAGGCCGGCCATCAAGGACAATCCAATGTGGAGCGAGAACTGTCCCGCCATTTTGCTGTTCAGCAGGTCCAACTTCAGTTCTTGGACGCACATCGAGGCATTGCCGAGTTCCTCTCCCAACATACACAGCCATTGATAGGTGATAAAACTGGGTGACTTGGGCGCTAATAAAATTTCATCAAACAGAATGCCTCGAAACGCAAACGCCACGCCTGCCGCCACAATGATCGCCAAGCTGGCGCGCATCAGGTGTTTCCGGAGCGCTCCTAGGTGTTCAAGAAAAGTCATGGAATCAGTCGTGGACATGGTAGACAAAAGTACTTTATTCCGTAACTTCAAGAATTGTTCCTTTAAATGAATCCTGTGGTATCCGCGGCCAAGAGTAAAGCGCTTCTCAAATCCTTCTTCGGATTTGATGACTTCAAGGGTAACCAGGCTGAAGTGGTCGTTTCCATTCTCGCTGGCCACGACACGTTTGTCATGATGCCCACCGGCGGAGGTAAATCCCTGTGCTACCAGCTCCCCGCACTCCAGTTGGACGGACTGGCGATTGTGGTATCTCCGCTCATCGCCCTGATGAAGAATCAAGTAGATGCGATCCGCAGTTTTGCGGCAGAAGACGGGATTGCCCACGTTTGGAACTCCTCTCTGACGAAGCGGGAAATGGTCCAAGTACGCCATGACCTTGCTTCGGGCCATACCAAGTTGCTTTACATGGCACCCGAATCCTTGAACAAGGAAGAAAACATTGCCTTCCTGAAGGAATTACCTATTTCCTTTTATGCCATCGACGAAGCCCACTGCATCTCGGAATGGGGGCATGATTTCCGGCCGGAATACCGTCAATTGCGTCAAGCTATTCAGGCGATACAACGCAGGCCCATCATGGCTTTGACGGCGACCGCCACCCCCAAAGTCATGTCGGATATTCTCAAGAATTTGGATATCCACGATGCGGCAACGTTTACAACCTCGTTCAATCGATCCAACCTCTTCTATTGCGTTCAGCCCAAGACCAATGTGGAGAAAGACATGATCCGCTTGCTGCGTGAACATGAGGGTAAGTCCGCCATAGTCTACTGCCTATCTCGGCAAAAAGTGGAAGAGATTGCTCAACTTCTTCAACTCAACGGAATTTCCTCCCTCCCCTACCACGCGGGGCTCGACAGTGGATCCCGCTCTAGACATCAAGACGCCTTCCTCCAAGAAGATGTGCATGTCATTGTGGCTACGATTGCATTTGGAATGGGGATTGACAAGCCCGATGTGCGTTTGGTCATACACCATGACATTCCCAAATCGCTAGAGAGCTATTACCAAGAGACGGGGCGCGCCGGGCGCGATGGCGGGGAAGGCGTGTGCGTGACCTACTACAGCGAGAAAGACATTGAGAAGCTAGATAAGTTTCTCGCACGCAAGCCGGTTGCCGAACAAGAAATTGGGCGCCAGCTGCTCCAAGAGGCCCGTGGGTATGCCCTGACTGCCACGTGCCGCCGGCAATATCTCCTGCACTACTTCGGGGAGCATTACCCATCGAAAAACTGCGGAGCCTGCGACAATTGTCAGGGAAATCCGAGCGATTATGATGCGACAACCGCCGCTCACCTCATTCTGGACACGGTGTTGGCCGGCAAAGACAATTTCCGCACCCAACAGGTGGTCAACACCTTAATTGGAATGGAAACCGCCGTGCTGAAGACCTTTGGCGCCCGAGACTTGGAGCAATGGGCCGCCGGCAAAGACCATTCGGATGGATACTGGACCGATCTTGTCCGGCAAGTCATTCTCCAAGGCATGCTCATCAAAGACATTGAACGTTACGGTATTCTCAAGCTCACCGAATTGGGCCAAGCTTTCCGAACGAGTGATGACGTATTTCGGGCCCGAGCCTATCGCGCCATGGCAGACGATCCTGTCGACTTGGGTGCCGTCAAGCGAGGCGCGGCCCTAGATCCCGAACTATTTGGCCTTCTAAAGAACTTGAATCGGCAATTAGCGAAGCAACGTGGCATCCCCCCTTACGCGTTGTTCTCCGAGGCGGCCCTGCAAGAAATGGCTTCGAGTTATCCCATCACGGAAGACGAACTCAAGGTTATTCCCGGCGTCGGTGAAGCGAAGGCCAACCGATTTGGCACGTCCATGATTCAAGCAATAGCTCACCACGTAGACGTTCATCAGATCGAACGACCTGACGACTTTACGATTCGCTCCGCGGGCCAAAAAGGGTCGCTCAAAGTGTACATCATCCAGTCGACCGACCGACGGATGACCTTGGAGGAAATCGCGAAGAGCAAAAAAATTCAAGAAGAAGAGCTCCTCCGTGAAATGGAACTCATTGTGCAAAGCGGTACTCGCATTGCTCTGGATTACATCATTGAAGATCGACTAGATGAGGACTCCATCGAGGAAATTATGGACTACTTCAGCGAAGAATCCGACACGGGTGACATTGAGGAAGCCTTCAAAGATTTTGACGGGGCCTACACGGAGGAAGAGTTGCGCTTAGTGCGGCTCAAATTCCTGTGCGGAGTGGTCTAAACAGAAGACTTCACGGAGCGCAGCCAAGCTGCTCCGGGGAAAGTGACGCCGCCACGCCCTGTCAGCGGCACATCTTCTTTCAATTATGATGCACCCAACAAGGCTCCGCCATGCCCTCAGGGCGAAGGACCGCGAGGGATTGGGAGTATTGGAGGATCATCTGGAGATCGTGCATTCGGAGCGTGGGAATAGCCTGGGATTCAGGTCGTTCAGGAGTACATTGCGACATAGGCGGTCATTAGCGTTCGTATTTTCTTAACGCCCGGCCAGCCATCTTCGTATCCCTACACGGACTCCACCCCTAAAATTTTTCGCAAATTCACGAGCGCATAGCGCATTCGACCCAAGGCTGTGTTGATGCCCACACCCGTTTCTTCCGCAATCTCCTTGAAGCTAAGTCCCGCATATATGCGCAAGAAAACCACCTCGCGTTGATCCTCCGGGAGTTGTTCTACCGCGAGTTTCACATCGGCATGCCATTGATTCCGCAGGGCCTCTTCTTCGGCATTCATGTGCCCATCTTCGACCCCCATGATCGCATCCCCACAGCGTTCCATGGAGAGCTCAGGACTGCGCTTTTGCTTGCGCAGGTAATCATAGGCAAGATTTGTGGCTACGCGGTGAATAAAGGCCGGAAAACTTCCCTTTTCGGTGTATTCACCCGCTTTGACCGCCCGCACAAATTTGATCCACGTTTCCTGATGGATATCCTGCGTGAGCTCCGGATCCTGAACTTTGAGATAAATTTTATGCAACAACGCATCGGCGTGGCGCAGCACTAGACGTTCTAAGGCGGGTTCGTGACCTTGTACATACTTGGATACCAACTCGGCATCCGAAATCCTTACGGTAGACATATTCCAACATGTTTTGAAATGGAGTAAGGATTTTTACAATAGGCCCGATTTTTTTGGAATTATTCACGAATCTAGCATTTTTCCCCCAACTACAAAGGGTATTTTTGCGTTTTCCCAGTTATGTCAAAGTCAGAACTCCGCATCGAGGGCGCCCGCGTCAACAACCTGAAGAACCTTTCGGTCTCCTTCCCGCACGGGGATCTGGTGGTCATCACCGGCGTGAGCGGCAGCGGAAAATCTTCCCTGGCCTTTGACACCCTCTATGCCGAAGGCCAGCGACGCTATGTAGAGTCCTTGTCATCCTATGCGCGTCAATTCCTGGGAAAATTGGACAAACCGGAAGTCGATGACATCAAAGGGCTGGCACCCGCCATCGCCATCCAGCAAAAAGTGATTTCCCGCAACCCGCGCTCTACGGTGGGTACGGTCACGGAAATCCACGATTACCTCAAAGTCCTTTTTGCCCGCGTGGGCAAAACCTATTCCCCGGTCACCGGCCTGGAGGTCAAGCGCCACCAATTGGCGGATGTCCTCGCGGCCATGGCCGCCCGGAGCCCAGAGGACCGTGTCATGGTGTTGGCACCCGTTGACTTCAAGGACCGAAGTGCCACCGAAATGTGCCAGCTCCTCGCCCAACAAGGCTACGCACGCATCCTTCTCCGGGGTGAAGAGCTCTGCCGGGTCGATGAATGCCCCGCAGATTGCACAAGTTTTGAACTCGTGGTCGACCGATTGGCCGGAGGGGCCCGGGATGAGGATGAAGAAATCCGCGCGGCAGATTCGGTTCAAACGGCCTTTTTTGAGGGTCAGGGGCAATGCTTCCTTCAATGGAGTGATGGCGAACGCATGCCCTTTTCCAACATGTTTTCCGAAGGGGATCTCCTCTTTGAAGAGCCTTCTCCCGCCTTTTTCTCGTTCAATACGCCACAAGGGGCCTGCCCCACGTGCGAAGGATTTGGCTCCGTGCTCGGAATTGATCCCGCACTGGTAATTCCCAATCCACAACTCAGCATTTTTGAGGATGCCATTGCTCCCTGGAAGGGCGAACGATTGAGTGAATGGAAGGACCAATTGATTCGTGGAGCGGAGGCAGCCGGACTGCCCATCCACACCCCCATAGCCAAACTTTCCGAGGAACACGTCGCCCTCCTTTGGAAGGGTTGTGCCCACTTCGAAGGGATCCATACCTTTTTCGACTACGTTGAGAGCAAGTCCTACAAGATTCAGTACCGCGTGCTGCAAGCGAGGTACCGTGGCAAGACCACCTGCCACGATTGCCATGGACATCGGTTGCGCAAGGAGGCTAGCTACGTGCAGATTGAAGGCGTGCACATCGGCCAAATTTCCGCTTGGTCCATCCGCCAGGCCCGCGAATGGTTTGACGGGCTGCAACTCCCTGGGTCCGAAGGTAAAATTGCCGAACGGCTGTTGACAGAAATACGGAACCGACTGCATGTCCTGGAGCGCGTGGGCTTGCACTACCTCAGCCTGGACCGGCCCGCTGCCACCCTCAGCGGCGGCGAATCCCAACGCATTCACCTGGCAACCAGCTTGGGGTCTAGCCTAGTGGGCTCCCTCTATATTCTCGACGAACCCAGCATTGGTCTACATGCCAAGGATGCGGACGACTTGCTCCATGTCTTGAAAACCTTACGCGATCAAGGAAATACGGTCGTCGTCGTCGAACACGACGCTTTGTTCATGCACGCTGCGGATACGCTCATTGACATTGGACCCGGGGCCGGAAGGCACGGGGGTGAAGTCGTCTATGTCGGACCTGGCCCAGGGGTACTGTCCCAGGCCACGCTAACCGCCGATTACTTGACGGGCCGAAAGCGAATTACCAGAACCCAGCGCCCCATGGAGGGAGCCAAATGGATTCACCTCGCTGGAGCGCGCGCCCACAACATTCAATCGGTCGACATTGACATTCCCCTTCATCGCTTTACCGCAGTCTGCGGAGTGAGCGGTAGTGGAAAAACGACCCTGATTCGCAATATTTTGGTACCTGCTTTGCAGAAGCACTTGGGGGAATTCGCTGGGCGCGGGGGATACTATGATACCCTCACCGGCGACTTACGCGCCATTCGGGCCATTGAGGTTGTCGACCAAAACCCCATCGGAAAGTCATCGCGCTCCAACCCGGTCACCTACCTCAAAGCGTACGACGACATTCGAGCCCTCTATGCTAGCCAAAAAAACGCCCAACTTCGGGGCTTTCAGGCCAAGCACTTCTCCTTCAATACCGACGGCGGACGCTGTGAAATTTGCAAGGGTGACGGCTTTGTAACAGTGGAAATGCAATTCATGGCGGACGTTCACCTGCAATGCGAGCAATGCCACGGCAAACGATTCCAGGATGACGTGCTCGAAGTTGAGGTCCATGAAAAAAATATTTCCGATATCCTTCGGATGACTGTGGACGAAGCGGTCCCATTTTTTACCGAAATCGGACAAACCAAGATTGCGAAAAAAATTCAGCCCTTGTTGGATGTGGGCCTGGGTTATATCCAATTGGGGCAATCGAGTAGCACGCTTTCAGGAGGGGAAGGCCAGCGGGTTAAACTTGCTTCCTTCCTTTCCAAAGGCCAAGCAGCCGACCCTGTGCTCTTCGTATTTGACGAACCTACGACGGGCTTACATTTTGATGACGTGCAGAAGCTTTTGCACGCCTTCGATGCGCTGCTGGACATGGGCCACACGATGGTAGTCATTGAGCACCAAACTGACGTGATCGCCCAGTCGGATTGGATCATTGAGCTAGGCCCTGGCGGTGGCCAAGACGGAGGTCAGCGCATATATCAAGGCGTATCAGATAGGATTATTTTTGATAAAAAATCTATTACAGCCCCATATTTACGCATTAAGGACTAAGAAAGAGGGAAAATTTTTTGTAAAAAATTTGGCCCCGAAATTTTGCGGCGGTATTTTTGACTCAATCTGAGCGCATGCTTAGGTTATTGGTTTGGTGTGAGGCCTGGGTGAAAACCTAGGCCTTTCCATTTATAGCCCCTTGACTTGGACCAACATTTTCATGAAATGACCGGTGGTTGGTAGCGCCTGCTCGCATAAAGTTTTGTACCTCAGCGACCGCGTTGGCGCAGCACTTCGTAGAGGATGACTCCCGCTGTCACGGAGACATTCAGTGAATCCACAACGCCCGCCATGGGTAATTTGAGCCGGCCGCCGGGAAGCATATTCCACGAACCATCCAATCCGGTATCTTCCGCTCCGAGGACAATCGCCACGGAACCCGTCAAATCCGTGGCATACGGACTACTACTCCCCTGTAAATGAAGTTGGTACACGGGGATTTTATTGCGATCCAACCACATTTGCACTTCCGTACGCGTGGCGTCCACCAGCGGTACATGGAAAATCCCACCTAGGGAATTCCGAATACTTTCAGGACTGTAGGCGTCACATTGCACGGAGGATAGCACCACCGCATCTACCCCCGCGGCATCCGCGGTGCGCAGGATCGCCCCTAGGTTTCCGGGTTTCTCCACCCCATCCAATACCAGGATCAGCGGATTCGCGGGAAAGGTAAGGTCTGCCAAGGTGCGCTGAGGGGTCCGAAATATCCCCAGGACATCGACACCTCGTTGCCGAACGACCATTTTCTCAAATACTTCTGCTTGGCATGCTAAAGGACGCATGCGCATTCCTGGATGGCCAAAGTCCACCCCTTCGCGTTCGAAGCAGGCGGTCAATTCCCATCCTGAAAGCAAGGCGCGCTCCACCTCGCGGGCACCTTCTACCAGACACAAACCCTCCTTTCGGCGACTTGCAGGCTTTTCACGCCAACGCAGAACTTGCTTGACTTTGGGGTTCTGAATGCTTTCAATCACGAGACTCATCCTCCTACGCGTTTCACGGTCCACCCCTCTATGCTCAGAAGGGATTCTACTTTTAGTCTAACATCCCCTTGGAGGAGGATTTGACCCTCCGCTTCCACGCTTCCGCCCACCCCGAGGGTTTGCTTCAGGCGTTTGGCCCATAGGGCGACCTCGGCATCCCCGAGCGATTCAAAGGTCAGGAGCGTCGCCATTTTACCGTGGCGGCCTTTTTTCTCGAAGCGCATTTCCACTCGTTTGGGTGCTGAGGTGACGTCGGCATCTTCGTCGTCCTGCAGCACGGACATACCGGGACCCGACGGAGCTTCCACCCCTAAGGCCGAAGCCAATGCCGCGGCGAAAGGATTTACCGAGGTTTCTGGACCCGACTTGCGCTTATCCGTTCGCTTCGCCGCCATGGATCAAAGAGGTATATAGTTTTAGGTAGGTTTGGCCTATCTGCTCCATCGAAAAGCGATGAGATGCTTCCAAGGCTTGTTGCGAGAACATGGCCAAGGTGGACTCGCTCGAAAGGATGTGCAAGGCGCGTTGTGCCATCCCAGACACATCGCCAATGTCTTCTAAATACCCGTTGACGCCATGGGTGATGACTTCGGGCAAGCCGCCGGCCCGAGAGGCAATGACGGGGACCGAAGACGCCATAGCCTCGAGAGCAGCCAGTCCGAAGCTCTCCGTTTCCGAAGGCAACAGAAAAAGGTCCGAAACCCCCAAGATGCGCTCAACATCCGACGTTTTTCCAAAAAAGAGCACGTCCTGAGAAATACCAAGTTCTGCAGCTAATCTTTCAGCCGGCAGGCGTTCTGGCCCATCGCCCACCAAGACGAGTTTCGAAGGACGCTGCGCACGCACTTTAGAAAAAATGTGCAAGACATCTGGAATGCGTTTCACTTTGCGGAAGTTGCTCACATGACAAAGAATGGCCTCGTCCGGATGGGCAATGTGAGCACGTGCCGCCGCATCGCCCCTTCCATAGCGCTTTACGTCCACAAAATTCGGCACTACCAAGATTTCACGTTGAATATCAAATTGTGCGATCGTCTCCCGTCGAAGGCTTTCCGAAACAGCAGTGACAGCCGTAGAATGATTGATGGAGAAAGCTACGGCAGGTTTATATGCGGGTAATTGGCCTACCAAGGTGATGTCCGTTCCATGGAGCGTTGTGACAACAGGAATATCCACGCCGTGATCCATCAATATTTGTCGGGCCATAAAGGCGGCATAGGCATGCGGTATGGCATAATGGACATGCAGAATGTCGAGCTTCTCTTTCCGTACCGTTTCCACCATGGCACTAGATAAGGCCAATTCATAGGGTTGATAGAGAAAGAGGGGGTAATCTTGTACCTGAACCTCGTGAAAGTGCACCTGGGCATTAAAAGGATCCAAACGCACTGGCAGGGCATAGGAAATTACATGTAAGTCATGGCCTAAACGCCCTAAATGGTTGGCCAACTCCGTGGCCATCACCCCCGAACCTCCGAAGGTGGGGTGGCAAACAACGCCGATTCTCATTGGGTTTCTTTCACTTGATTATGGTCATAACGGACGGTCTTTTCGACGGTCCCTTGATCTGTGTAGTACATCGCCGTCCCGTGGATCTCGCCCTGAACATAGGGGAATTCCACCGCGACAACGCCGTTGTCATGGTACCATTGGGCCGTGCCGTGTTTTTGATTGTTGACCCAAGGAATGCGACTTTGAACCACGCTCGTGACATAGTAGGTCCGCTCTTCCCCGTGCAGGCGTCCATAGCGCCAATTCGTCACGTGGGTGAGTCGGCCAATTTGGTCAAATTCTTTCTCTTCCCCGTGTTTCTGCCCCTCCAACCATTCGTTGTAAATCAAGACCTGTCCCGAGGCATGAAATTCCCAGACGGGACCTTGCTGCAGTCCATCCTTGAAATGGACAATCGTACGTGGTTTGCCGTTTCCAAAATAGCTCACGTACGCACTATCCGTGGTCCATCCAATCGCTGCCTGCTGAACCTGGGCCCAGCCGGGCAGGCTTCCTACAAGGAGGCTAATCGACCAAAGCCACTTGAACCGATTCTTGAATGCGGGTGCGGATGTCGAGGGTACTGAGAAGAGGGTTGTTTGCATCGGGGTATACTCGATTGGAGACGAAGACAAGCACGATGCCTGTTTGCGGGTCTGCCCAGGCAAAAGTACCGGTAAAACCGGTGTGCCCAAAGCTCAACGGGCTTACGCAGCCACAAGTCGGCCCGGGACCCTCGGTTTGAGGGCGGTCAAATCCGAGGCCCCGGCGATTGCCCTCATCGCAGGCGTAGCAGGCCGAGAACGCCTGGATGGTCTCAGGTTCGAGGTACTGGTAGCCGTTCCAGCGGCCGCCTTGGAGATAGAGCTGCATCATGGAAGCCACGTCTTGGGCCGAACCAAACAAGCCCGCATGCCCGGCGACGCCCCCAAGGAGTGCCGCCCCCTGATCGTGCACCGTTCCCCGGATCAATTGACGGCGAAAGGTTTGGTCGTTTTCCGTCGGGGCAATGTGCAAGATCTCCGATCCGCCCCCCCGCTGGTCCGCGGCTTTTTGCAGCGGATTGTATTGCAGGGACAATCCCATGGGGGCATACCACTGGGACTCCAGAACCTCATCCATCGGGGCGCCATAGTACCGCTCCAACCAGCGTTGGTGCATGTAGTACCCGAGATCGCTGTACTTGTATTTCTTGGGGCCCAGGGGAGCCGCTGCGATACGGGCGAGCACTGAATCCCGCAAGTCCGCCCGGCTAAATATGTTGATGGCCACTTGGTTGGGGAAGGCCTCGCTTCGTACGGTTCGGAAATAGCGGTTGTCCAAATTTCCATCCTTCCACAAATAGGATTGGTAAAAAGGGATCCACGCGGGTAAGCCGGACTGGTGGGACAAAATGTCCCCCATTTCGAGGGCGCCCACCGGGGACTTAGCGAGTTCGGGAAGGAATTCCGACATGGGGGTCATTAAAAAGGACGACGTTCCCCCCATGCCCTCCGTGTAATCCATGATCAAGGGAACGGACGCCAGGATCTTGGTCACGCTGGCTAGGTCGTAGCGGTCACTGGGCTCCACGCCGTGGGTTCCGTCCAGCGTGCCCCACGCCCTATTGAGCACCACCTTACCATGGCGCAGAAGGAAGACCTGACAGCCCGGATAGGCGCCTTTGCGCAAGCCCTCTTGCACAATGGCATCGATGTTTTGGATGAGGTCAGTCTGAAAGCCCGCCTCCCCCATTGTGGTGACCGGCAGGGCGGGGTTGAAATTCAGACCCGAAACCGGAATGCGTCCTGGGAGCATCTCCGGACGGAAGGATTCCAGGGCTCCTTGAATGGATCGGATCGCATCGGGTACGTTTTCATAGCCGAAGATCAGCGCGGAAAAAAGGTCCAGAAATGTTTGGTTCGTGATGGGTTCTCCCATCACCGCTTGACCTCGCGCAAAACTCCTCAATCCATAGGGATTTCCGAGGTGCACCAGGCCCACCTCTGCGCCTTTTGCTTTCCAGGCTTGGGCTTGGGCAAGGACGGCACTTGGAAGCTTCGCCGACTTCCAAGGATTGGCAGAAGATGCCGTGTGAAAAATCCAAATCCGTGGTTTCGTGAAGCCATCTTGTCCGGGTCGGTAGGAAGCCAGGAAGGCATCGACCTCCTCGATGTGGTCCATACCTGGAAGGCGCGCTGCCTCCGCCTGTGCCTCGCCCATAGGCACCATGAAGACCACGTCTTCGATCACGGAGCTGCCCGACGTTCTGGAAACCATCGAATCGGGATCGTAGACCAAGGTGGCGGCCGCAGCGTACATGGATGCGTTGAGCGCTTTGCGTTCGGGCAGCGGTGCCTCGTTTAAGGAAGGAATCGCCCCGTCATCCGGGACGTACTTGGCCTTGGCCTCCAGAATGCGCCCCACATGTTCTTCGAGCTGGGCGCGGGTCAAACGGCCGCTTTCGACCGCCCGCGCAATGGCCTTGACTGCCGCTTTGGGATCCGCCACAAAGAGCAACACATCATTGCCCGCCTCGATGGCCTGGATTTCAATTTCACCAGGGGTCAAATCCTGCGCTAGGCCCTTCATGTTGAGGGCATCGGTAAAGATTAAGCCCTGAAAGCCGAGCGAGTCGCGGAGCCAATAAGTCACGATAGGCTTGGAAATAGAGGCCGGCGTACCCGTCGGATCCAAGGCTGGAATATTCAAATGGGCCACCATAATGGCACCCACGCCGCTGTGAATGGCATTTTCAAAAGGGCGCATTTCCCGGTTTCGCAACGTCTCTAGGGAATGGTTCAGTGTGGGGAGCGTTTTGTGGCTATCGCTGTCTGTATCACCGTGACCCGGAAAGTGCTTGGCGCAGGCCATGACCCCTTGGCTTTGAAGCCCCCAGAGCTCGTTGGAGGCCATTCGGTTTACCTGGTCTACATCGGATCCGAGGGAACGCTGGCCAATGATCGGGTTAGCCGGGTTGGTATTGAGATCCACCACCGGACTGAAGTTCACATGAATACCAAGGGCACGAGACTCTTGCCCAAGAGATTTGCCGTAGGCCCGAGCCAATTCCGGATCCCGCGTTGCACCGAGCGTCAAGGGCCAAGGCAAGCGTTCCAGGGAATCCAGGCGCATGGAGGCACCCCATTCCGCATCTTGGGCGTTCAGCAAGGGCAGGCCCGTCCCGCGCATGGCGGCAGCTTGCGTGCGCACTATGGCATGGCGCTGACGTCCGGGACCGCCTTGCATCCAGATGATGCCCCCTATTTGACCAGCTTCTGCCCAGGTGGCGAGCTGTTGCACGTGGCTCTCGCCTTGGCGGCTGTAGCCCGCCACCATGATCATTTGACCGGCCAAGTCCTCCACGGTCGCCGCGGCAATCCAACGTTCGTAACTCCTGGAAACATAGGCATTCATCTCCGTGAATTCCGCTGGTCCCCATCCAAAAGAAAGCAGGGCCAGCGTAACGGGCCACATACGTTTTACCATACCCGAAATGTACCCCAAAAAAGGGTTTACCTTTGAGGGTCTATGGGACTCTTTTCTGCCTTTTCTAAACAACGTACGCCACGGGGGTTTTCCCTCCAGCACCGCTACTACGATGAGAAAAAAGCCAAAATGGAGTCGCTCCGTGCGGCTCGCGAGGGCCAACCTCTGAGCTCCGCAGAAAATCGCCGCGAACAGCTCCGCGAGGCATGGGCAGCCAAGCGCACCACTCGCGCTAAAGGGAGCGCGGCACGCGGACCATTGGTATTGATTTTGATCCTAGGTGCTTTGGCCTACTTTGTGCTACGCTATCTGACGATTCCTCACGTCCTTTAAGTTGATGCCCCCTATTCACCACCTTCCCGAAGAGGTTGCCAACCAAATTGCCGCCGGCGAAGTCGTTCAGCGGCCGGCCTCCATCGTGAAAGAATTGATGGAAAACGCCTTGGATGCAGGGGCGACAGAGATTCATGTCGCCATACTGGATGCAGGGCGCACCTCCATTCAAGTCATGGACAATGGCTCGGGGATCGTCCCAGAAGATTTAGCCGCCGCCTTTGCGCGTCATGCCACGTCAAAAATTCAGTCCGCGGACGACCTCTTTGCATTGCACACCATGGGGTTTCGGGGGGAGGCTCTGGCCTCGATTTCGGCCGTTTCCCATTCCACCATCAAGAGCCGAACCGCCCAGGTCGCCGTGGCCACCGAACTCAGTTGTGAAGGAGGAAGGCTGGGTCAAGCCAAAAAGAGTGCCGGCTTAGTGGGAAGCACCATCACGGCCAAGAACCTCTTCTTCAACGTGCCTGCCCGCCGGCAGTTTTTAAAGAATGACGCGATTGAATTTCGGCACATCTCAGAAACCTTTACTTCTATCGCTTTGGCGCATTCGGCCTTGCGCTTTACGCTCAAGCACAACGGCCAAGATGTTTGGATGCTCGAAGCAGGGAACGCCCGACAGCGGGTGGCCCAAGTCATGGGTAAAAAAGCCAATGAACGCTTGGTTCCAGTCGAGGAAAACACCGATGTCGTCAAGACCGAGGGCTTTGTTCTTCGGCCCGAGCACGCCCGCAAAACCCGCGGCGATCAGTACCTCTATGTCAACAAGCGGCCCATTCGCAGTGGCTATTTACATCGGGCCGTCGTCGAGGCCTTTGAAGGACTGATTCCTGCCGAACACCACCCCGCGTATGTGCTGTTTTTGACCGTCCCGGCGGACCGCGTCGATGTCAATGTGCATCCTTCGAAGACCGAGGTCAAATTTGAGGATGAGCGGGCCATCTACGCCATTGTGCGCAGTGCCGTGAAGCGTGCCTTGGGCATCCACCAAATTGCGCCCACACTCGATTTTGAGGCCAACCTGGGTTACCATGTGGATCTGAATCCGAATCATTCCCCGGCGGCGCCCCAAATCCAAGTGAACCCCAGCTACAATCCCTTCCGAACGGACAGTCCTGGGTTCAGCCATCAGGCCACCGCGCGGGAGTCCCTCGACTTCTTTGCTCCGCCAAGCCGCGTCCCACACGATCAGGGTGAACTCACCTGGGAAGCTCCGTCTCTGGAAAGCAGCCCGACCTCCGGTGCCGGAGAAAGTTTTTGCCTGGCCCTCCCTCCCCATTTTGCGGTCGCCTCGCTAAAAAATGGCTTGGTCACCGTGCACATTCCCCGGGCACGTCGACACATCCTACAACAACGCACCGCCGCGGCCCTGCACGAGGGCGAACCCATTGCGGCCCAAACCTGGCTTTTCCCTGAACCCATCGATAGCCCCTCCCTGCCTCGGTGGGAGGCTTGGGTGGACATTTTGCCCCGATTGGGCTTTCAGTGGACTGCGGAAGGAGCAGAAAAAACCATGGTGGCAGGACCGTATTTCTTAGCCGCTTCCGAGGCCATGGCCTGGCTGGATTCGATGCTCGCCTCGGACCCGCTTCAGGAAGAGGAAGCCCTGACTTCCGCCGTGCACCATTGGCTTGAAGAATGGGTCAGAAATGCCCCTTTGCCCGCGACGTCAGACTTGCGCCAAATCCTAGACGAACTCTTTGCTTGTCCCAATCCTTGGACGAATGCCCAAGGCAAACCCATTGCGCGTATTTTAGATGGAGCGGCGCTCTCCGCCCAATTCCACTGATATGTTCCAACCTCGCTCCTTTTCCCTGCTTCCTCCAGTCATCAAAAACTTGCTGATCATTAACGGCCTGGCCTACTTTGCGAGCATCGTTTTTGCGCAAATGGGGTTGGACCTTTTGGCCATGTTTGGACTCTACCTGCCGCAATCTCCCGAGTTCCAACCGTATCAACTGGTTACCCACCTCTTCTTTCACGACCTCTCCAACTTCAGCCACATTTTTGGCAATATGTTCGCCTTGTGGATGTTTGGCATGTCGCTAGAAAACCTCTGGGGCAGCCAGCGATTCTTCATCTTCTACTTCGTAACAGGATTGGGAGCCGCCCTTTGCCATTTGGGGGTGAATATGTTCGAATACTACAGTTATGTGAATGAATACCAAGTGATGGGCAGTCTTCAGGCCGGTCAAATGGCTCAAATGATGCTTTACATCCCAACCGTCGGTGCATCGGGCGCAGTCTTTGGACTGTTGCTCGGATTCGGTATGACCTATCCCAACCAGCGGATTTACCTCTACTTCTTAATGCCCGTGAAGGCCAAGTATTTTGTCTTGGCCTATGGCCTGTTCGAACTCTTTGCGGGATTCTCCAATTCAGGAAGCAACATAGCCCACTTTGCACACATTGGCGGGATGCTCTTTGGCTTCCTCCTTCTCCGCTATTGGAAAGGCAAACAATTTCGTCGCTACTGACCTATGGGGCTCGCTTTCCCACCCAGCCATCAGAATGACGCCGTTCAAAACCTGCGGCGTTGGCTTAAAGAATCCCGCGTACACGCATGGATCGGAGTGCTGATTGCGTGTTTCGCGCTTCAAACGATCCTTGAGGTACTGGGATGGCTTGGACACGTCAACCTGGAGGGAGCCCTCTTGTCTTATGTGGCCCTACCGGCGTGGGCCAACTGGCAGATTGGCCAAATTTGGACCCTTCTAACCTATGGCTTTCTGCATTACGGATTCATGCACCTGCTGCTCAATTGTGTGATGCTCTACTTTGCCGGCCACATGCTGAAAACGTTTTGGACCGATCTCCAGGTCGTCCGCTTATTTCTGGTGGGCATCATCACGGGCGGAATCGCTTTTGTTTTGATCAGCCTGTGGTCCCCGGGGTGGAATCCTCTTATGGGTGCCTCTGCGGGTGTGCTCGCTTTGCTTTTGGCGGCCACACGTATGTCGCCCCGTATGCCCGTCTACCTCTTGGGGATTTTCAAAGTCCCTCTTTGGGTTATTTCGGCCATCCTGCTCTTTATCAGCGTGGCAGGGCTCTCCGGAGAAAATGGAGGGGGGCAAGTCGCCCATTTAGGGGGCGCCTTGGCTGGGTGGATTTTGGGGCGCTCCCCGGAACATCTGACTGGCTTCAGCTGGAGAACGCCGCGCTTTGGGCGCCGCGCTCCCCTGCGTGTGGTCCGAGAAAAGACCTTGGAACTCGATGCCATCTTAGAAAAAATTTCCAAGGTGGGCTACGAGAAACTCAGCCCCCAGGAAAAGGACTTTTTGAA
The DNA here is from genome assembly GCA_003507115.1 of Cryomorphaceae bacterium. GTDB lineage: Bacteria > Bacteroidota > Bacteroidia > Flavobacteriales > Schleiferiaceae > TMED14. Next base: position 19,249 of record DNWN01000098.1, read on the forward strand.
GCGTTATGGCCAAAACTAAAACGCTCTGGCGCTGGATGGCCGCCTGGCCACACTGGGTAGCCTTACCCTTCACACTAGGCTCCATCTTGGGCTATTACCTCGCCCCGAATCCCTTTCCATGGCTCGCTCCGCTCGCCTTGGCCTGGCCTATCTTATTCCTTTGGCATGCTGCTTGGACCCTGTATTCGGCCAGCCAATTTCGTTGGACCGCCCTGATTGGCCTCACCCTTTTGGCACTTACTTGGCCCCAAAGCCGAGGCTGGCTCCATGTAAATACGGCCATTGGACATGAAGGTGTCTTGCGCGTGGCCACCTGGAATGTGCATCAATGGCGCAATGCCAGCTGGACCGATACGGAGGTGACCGAAGCCCGAATGCAACAGAACGCCTTGGACCTTCATGCAGATATCCTAGCGATTCAGGAGAATCGCTTGGGATCTGGCCCGCAACGCGCGCTGGAGGGTTGGTACCCCTACCACACGGAGCACATCGATCAAGGATTACAAATTTTCTCCCAATACCCCATCCGACAGTGGAATTTTGAAGCTTTTGAAGCGGATTACCCCGGCCACCGGGGATTCGTCTGGGCAGACATCGAAACACCCCAAGGACTTGTTCGGGTAGTCAACGTCCATCTCGTGACGACCACTTTTGTGGCTCGTGAGGCGGAGGCGGAACGCGATTCCGCCGGGATTTCTACATCCTTATTTCGAGGGGCTTGGAAGCTCACGCGCACCGCGAAAGTTCGCGCTCAGCAAGTCGACCAAATCCTCGCATGGGCCGACCAATCGGAGCGACCTGGACTCCTTTTTTTGGGAGACTTCAATGATGCCCCTAGCAGCAATACGGCCTTTCGCATGGGGGGATGGCAGGATGCCTTTTCACAGCGCGGGCGCGGTTTTGGATCGACCTATTCGGGGGTGTGGGGGTTCCCACTGCGCATAGATTGGGTGCTTTTTGAACCCGAATGGGAAGCCGTGGACATGCGCCGTGTCGTCCAAGGAGATAGCGACCACCACCCCATATGGGTGGATTTGGGGCCAGCCAAGCCTTAACGGCGGCGGGCACGCCTTAAATCCAGCATATTCATCGGATGGGGCGGGATGCCCACCCATTCATGATGCAGAACGCGAATACTCTCATCATAGAACAGGGGAACCATGAGGGCCGAATGATGGAGTTTTTGATCCAACTTAAACGCGGCCTCCGCTCCCGTTCCGGCCCGCTCCTGAGATGGCCAATCATGAATGAGCGCATCAAGTTCAGGGGATTCTATTTGGGAGGCATTGGCCCCTAAGGGTGCGGCCCACTTGGAATCAAACAGCATGAAGTAATTTCCGGCAGAAGGATAATCCGCAATCCAGCTCGCCCGATAGACGGGCAGTCGACCGTTCGCTTTGTCTTCCCGAAATGCAGCGGAAGGCATGACTTGAACCTGCACGGGCAGGCCCAACTGATTCCAGGCACTTTGAATGTATTCACAGATATCCCGGTAGCTCGCGGTGGTGGAAATGACGATGGGTTCCAAATCGGGCTTGGGTCGGCCTTCGGCATCGAGCAAGCCTGCTTCGTGGAGCAACGCCTTGGCCCGACCGGGGTCAAAGGACCATCCCGGGGTTCCCGCTTCTTCCCATGCCTCGACCTCGCGGTAGCCAGGCATGCCCGCTGGAAGGATGCCCCCGTGTGCTGGGATGCCCACATTGTTTTTGAGGTAGCGCATCATCGAAGCCCGATCGATGGCCCAGTTCAAGGCTTGTCGGACGCGGACATCGCCCAAATACGCGGGGGATGGGTTCTTTTGTCGTATCCCGAGGAATTCCGTGTTCAAAAACGGCGCTTTCTCCAGGGTAAGGCGTCCCTCCCACCGAGACTGTAGTACGCCCTCCTGTGTGAATAGTTGGTCTTTGTAGGAGGCATCGATCCCGCTCACCATATCCAATTCGCCTTTCACAAATTCCAAAAAAGCCGCTTGGCGATCCGGAATGCAGCGCACCGCCACGGCTTCCAGATAGGGCAAGGGTTGACCCGCGGCATCGCGACCGAAATACCGAGGATGACGGCGCAGAACAATTTTCTCCTGACGCGCCCAGGCTTTCAAGTAAAAGGGACCCGTCCCCACCGGGTGGCTCGAGAAGTTGGCGCCATACATCTCGACCGCTTCCGGAGCTACGACGCCACAATACGGCATGGCCAGGCGCCCCAAGAAGGCGTCTTCGGGCTGCGTCATTCGAAAGCGAATCGTGGCGGAGTCAAGCACGTCAATTCGGCCTACATGGGCCAAAATCCACCAACCCGGACTGGAGGTCTCCGTGGCCAACATTCGCTCCAAAGAGAAGGCGACATCGGTAGCTGTCATTCGCCGGCCCTGACCGCCCGGGAAGCAAGGGTCATCGTGGAAGTACACATCCGTGCGCAAGTAGAACGTCCATTCCAGGCCATCGAGGCTGGCTTCCCAGCTATGGGCCAACTGGGGAACGGGGGACAAGGTTGAATCACTATCGACCAAGGTCGAAAAGAGCTGTTTGGACAGCCACCCATGGGCTTGATCACTGGCAAAGGCCGGATCCAGGCTGCCAATAGCGGTCGGTTCATTGTACCGAAACACCTCCCCTTCCGGAAGGGTAGCATCGGATTGGCAACTCCCTCCCAGGGCCAAAAGTCCGAGGAGAAAAAAGTTTCGAATAAAGGAGATGCGCGTCGCCATGTCCCAAAGATAGCACCGATGAAAAGCCGTAAATTCGCGCGATGGGGCTTTCTGGAAAATCTGTTGCGTTTCACACCCTGGGCTGCAAGCTAAACTTTGCCGAGTCCAGCACGATCTCCCGTGATCTCCAGGCGGCGGGTATGCACTTGGTAGATTTGAACAAAGGGGCCGATGTCGTCGTGATCAATACCTGCTCCGTCACCAACCAAGCGGACGTAGAATGCCGCGCCGTCGTGCGCAAAGCCCTGCGCGCCAATGACCAAGCCTTTGTCGTCGTAACTGGCTGCTACGCGCAGCTTCGCCCCTCAGAGATTGCCGCCATGGAAGGCGTGGACCTCGTCGTTGGGGCCCAGGAAAAATTGCACTTGCGCAAATTCCTCACCGACCTCAGCAAACAGTCCGAAGCCCAAATCCATTCCTGCGACATTCAAGCCGTGGAGCAATACCAGGCAGCGTATAGCTTTGGTGACCGCACACGCGCCTTTCTCAAGGTCCAAGACGGCTGCGACTACAAATGCACCTATTGCACCATTCCCATGGCCCGTGGCGTGAGCCGTTCGGCCCCTCTCGATCAAGCGGTGGCCCAAGCACGGGCACTGGTCAAGAAGGGGGTGCAGGAGGTCGTGCTCACGGGAGTAAACATCGGGGACTACGGCAAAGGAGAGTTGGGTAACAAGCGGCACGACCACCGATTTATCGATCTGCTCCTTGCACTCGATGAAGTCGATGGATTGGACCGGATTCGAATCTCGAGCATTGAACCCAACTTGTTGAACCAAGAAGTCATCGACTTTGTCTCCGGAAGCCAGCGCTTTGTCCCACACTTTCACATCCCGTTGCAAAGCGGAAACAATGAGATCTTGGGCTTGATGAAGCGCCGGTATCAGCGTGAGCTCTATCAGGAACGCGTGGAGGCCATCCTCGCACGGCATCCCGATGCCTGCATTGGGGTGGACGTCATTGTAGGCTTCCCCGGTGAAACCGAGGACCACTTTCTCGACACCTACCAGTTCTTGCAAAACTTGCCCATTGGCTACCTGCACGTGTTCACTTACTCGGAGCGCCCAGGCACCGAAGCCATCGATCTTCCCGGCGTCGTACCCCCTGTGGAACGCAAAGCCCGAAACCACCGGCTGCGCTTGCTGAGCGCCCAGAAGCAGAAAGCCTTTGCCCTCGCCCACGAAGGCAGTGTCCGACGTGTGCTCTGGGAGGATGCGGACCGCCAAGGCTACATGCAGGGCTACACCGAAAACTACATCCGGGTTTCGGCCCCCTTCGATACGCAACGCGCAGGAACCGTCGAACACATCGTGTTGGGTCCCTGGAATGCCCAGGATACCATGAGCGTTCAGTCCATCGTTCAACCCTCTGTGGCCTCATGAGTTGGGGCGAGGCACAAAAAAGTGCAACCCGTGAATTGGTGCGCCAAGTAGGTGCATGGATTCAGGCCGAACGTCGCAATTTTGATCGGGATCAGGTCGAAACCAAAAGCCTCAATTCCCTGGTCAGCTATGTTGATCGCCAGGCAGAAATTTCTTTGATTCAAGGCCTTCAGGCCATTTTGCCAGATTCAGGATTTTTAGGGGAAGAGGGCGGCACCCAAGATTGGGTCGAAGGAGGATTCAATTGGGTAATTGATCCCTTGGATGGGACCACCAATTTTATTCATAATCTCCCACCGTATGCCATTTCGTTAGCCTTGATGGATGGAGATTCCTTGCGATGGGCTGCGGTGTACGAATTGGGTCAAGATCGGCTCTATTGGGCTGGACGTGGAGAGGGAGCGTTTTGCGACGATCGTCGGCTCTCCATCGCGCATGGCCCCACGATCGATCAGGGCCTCGTAGCGACGGGCTTCCCCTACCATGATTTTGATGCCATGGAGGCCTACCTTCAGGTTCTCCGCGCTTGCTTTCAAGGGTCTCGAGGGGTGCGCCGTTTTGGTTCCGCCGCAACGGATCTCGCGTGGGTCGCAGAGGGCCGATTTCAAGCGTTTTTTGAACATGGACTCGCCCCCTGGGATGTTGCGGCCGGGATTTTGTTAGTCCGCGAGGCCGGTGGCCATGTGGGCCATTTTCATGGAACGATGGTATCCGACCTGACCCTACTCCATGCCGGCCAAATCGTGGCGGGCAATCCACTTTCCCATGCGGCGTTAGAAGCATGGACAAAATTGTACTTTGAAGCATGACTACGTTTGGCCTACAACTCATCGAAGAACCCCTGCATGGGGTGCTCCTCCTTGAACCTCGCATTCATGGCGATGCACGGGGATATTTTATGGAAACCTATCGGGACGAGGGCTCCATCTCCTGGGTTCAGGACAACGAGAGCATGAGCCACCGAGGGGTTCTGCGCGGTATGCATTTTCAGCGCCCCCCGCATGCCCAAGCCAAACTCGTATCGGTTGTTCAAGGATCGGTCTACGATGTCGTGGTTGACTTGCGCCCCGCGTCGCCCACCTACGGGAAGCATTTTGCCACCGTCTTGAGTGCGGAGAATCACCGCCGTCTGTTTGTTCCCGCGGGCTTTGCCCATGGGTTCCTGACATTGGCCGACCACAGCATTTTTCAATACAAATGCAGCGCGTTGTATGCCCCGGCCTCGGAGGGTGCGATCGATTACCGAGATGCCGACTTGGGCATTGATTGGACCCATGCGTGGGGCGAATCGCCCACCAACTTCCGTATTTCGGAGAAAGACCAACAGGGCATGGCCTTCGCCAGCTTTGATTCCCCTTTTGTTGGGCCAGAATACACCCCGGCATGAAACGAGCCCATCTCCACCTCGGGGCAGCAACCCTTCTCCTCCTCGGTCTCTGGGGCATTCCTGACCCAAGTACCCTGAGTGAGCGCTTGCACTTCCTGTCCGAACACAACCACACCCGATTGGTCCCTCTTCCCGAACAACTTGAATTGGCCGGGGAAGACGTTCCGCTGCACAGCGAGGATGTCCAAGAACGTCTGAGCAAAGAACTACTTACCAACACCTACTGGCACAGCAATACCCTGCAGCTTCTGAAGCGAAGCAGCCGCTACCTCCCTACGATGGGGCGCATTTTGGAAGAGGAGGGCATTCCGCAAGACTTTCTCTATCTGGCGGTGATCGAAAGTGGGCTCGCTCCGGTCGTTTCCCCCGCCGGAGCCGCGGGCTTCTGGCAGCTCATGCCGGGGACCGCGAAGGATTTGGGATTGACGGTGAACGACGAGGTAGACGAGCGCTACCACCTGGAAAAGAGCACGCGCGCGGCCGCCGCCTATTTGAGGTCCGCAAAAGAACGATTCGGGTCTTGGACGCTCGCCGCCGCGTCCTACAACATGGGCATGAGCGGGCTTCAGCGTCAAATGGACCGCCAGGCCGAAAGTCAGTACTACGACCTCCTACTCAATGAAGAAACGAAGCGCTATGTCTTTCGCATTTTGGCCCTGAAATGCATCATGCAACAACCTCGGGCCTATGGTTTTGATCTGAGCCCGGCCGACTACGATGCGCCGTGGGATGATCGCCACGTGCCCGTCGACAGCGCCGTAGCGAGCTGGGGAGAATGGGCGCACCTATTTGGCTGGAGCTACAACGAACTCAAGCGCCACAATCCCTGGTTGCGCGAAGCTTTTTTGAGTGATCCGAAAGGAGACACTTTATGGGTGGCTGTTCCCGCTATCCCGAAACAACAAACATCCGGTTCGCCGACACGTTAACAAGGCTATGGCTGGAAAAATTGAAATCCTCGGTGCCCGAGAGCACAACCTTCATGGCATTGACGTCACCATTCCTCGGGAAGCCCTCGTCGTCATTACGGGATTGAGTGGAAGCGGCAAGTCCTCCTTGGCCTTCGACACGCTCTATGCGGAAGGACAACGTCGGTACATGGAAACGTTCTCCAGCTATGCCCGGCAGTTTTTGGGCAGCATGGAGCGACCCGATGTAGACCGAATCGATGGTTTAAGTCCCGTCATTGCCATCGAGCAAAAGACCACCAATCGCAATCCGCGCTCCACCGTCGGCACCGTGACCGAGGTCTATGATTTCTTGCGCCTTCTTTTCGCGCGCACCTCCACAGCCTATTCGCTCGCAACGAATGAACCCATGGTCAGCTACACGGACGATGAAATCCGACAGCAAATCATAGCAAGATTTCTGGGACGCCGCATGGCTTTACTTGCTCCCGTCGTCAAATCGAGAAAAGGACATTACCGCGAACTCTTTGAGACGATGGCAAAGCAGGGCTATTTGCGCGCCCGTATTGATGGAACATGGACGGACATCACCCGGGGTCTCAAACTCGACCGATACAAAACCCATGACATTGAAATTGTCATTGACCGCCTCGTCGTGGAGGAGTCCAGTGAAGAGCGTATCAAGAAGAGCATTGTCACGGCCATGCGCTTAGGAAAAGGGAATATCCTCGTCGCCGATTATGACAGTGAGGAAATTGTGCACTTCAGCCGGCATTTGATGTGTCCCACCACCGGTGTTTCCTATCCCGAACCGGAACCCAATAGCTTCAGTTTTAACTCCCCCAAAGGCGCATGTCCCCGATGCCATGGCTTGGGCCACGTCCAAGTGGTAGACATGGCCAAAGTCGTCGCCAATCCTAAATTCACCCTCCACGATGGTGCCCTCGCGCCTCTTGGCACCTATCGACGTTCATGGATCTTCCAGCAAATGGAGTATTTGGGCATTCGCTTTGGCTTTGATTTGCACACCCCGTGGGAGAAAATATCCGAAGAAGGAAAGAATGCCATCTTGCATGGCCATGAGGAGTCTTTCACCACCACCAACAAGATGGTCGGTGTCACGCGAAAAATCAATATCCAATATGAAGGATTAGTCGCTTTTATTGAATCTCAAAAAAACGAGAGCCAAAGCAAAACCCTTCAGCGTTGGGCCGATGACTTTATGATCGAAGAGGTTTGCCCGAGCTGCCAAGGACAACGTCTCAAACGGGAATCTTTACATTTCCGAATTTTGGACCAGAGCATCGCGGACCTCGCCGCCCGGGACTTGGGTGATCTAGCCCAATGGTTAGACGCTCTTTTGCCCAAGCTCAGCCCTTCTCAAGCCCGTATTGGCGGTGAGATTGTCAAAGAGCTGCGCACGCGCTTAGGGTTTTTGGTCGATGTGGGCTTGCACTACCTCAGTCTCAATCGGAGCACACGTACACTGAGTGGGGGCGAGGCACAGCGGATCCGTTTGGCCACACAAATTGGCTCTCAACTCGTCCATGTACTCTACATCTTGGATGAGCCCAGCATTGGCTTGCACCAACGAGACAATCGGCGACTGATCCAAAGTTTAGAACGACTGCGTGATTTAGGGAATTCGGTGGTGGTCGTAGAGCATGATGAGGACATGATGCGTGCTGCGAACCACATTGTAGATATGGGCCCCCGTGCCGGTATGCATGGAGGACGGATTGTTGCCGAAGGGACCTTTGAAGCCGTCGCCCAATCGGGCAGTCTGACTGGCCAATACTTGCGTGGCGAATTGCGCATGCCCATCCCCGAGGTCCGAAGACCAGGTTCCGGCGAGTTTCTTCGCCTTGTGGGAGCCACGGGGCACAACCTAAAACAAGTGGACCTAGAGATACCCTTGGGAACTCTGACGGTCGTGACCGGGGTTTCCGGAAGTGGCAAGTCTACGCTCATTAACCACACGCTGTATCCTGCCTTGGCAGGACCCTTGCATGGCTTACTCACCAAACCAGAACCCTATCTTCGATTGGAAGGGGTCGAGTCCATTGACAAAGTGATTGATGTCGATCAAAGTCCGATTGGACGAACGCCACGATCTAACCCCGCGACGTATACCAATGTCTTCAATGACATTCGAAAACTCTTTGCGGAATTACCCGAGGCCAAAGTCCGCGGCTATGCCCCGGGCCGCTTCTCCTTCAATGTCAAAGGGGGGCGATGTGAAACCTGCCAAGGTGGTGGCATGCGCACGGTTGAAATGAACTTCCTTCCCGATGTCTACGTGCCCTGTGAAACCTGCCAAGGCAAGCGCTTCAACCGCGAAACGCTGGAGGTTCGCTACAAGGGAAAGAGCATTTCGGATGTGCTCAACCTGTCCATTGAAGATGCCCTCCCCTTCTTTGAAGCGGTGCCCAAAATCAAGAAGGTGCTGAAAACGCTAGTCGAAGTTGGGCTTGGATATGTCACGCTAGGACAGCCTTCCACGACACTCAGTGGCGGAGAGGCACAGCGAATCAAATTAGCGACCGAACTCTGCAAACGCGACACGGGGCAGACGCTCTACATCTTGGACGAACCCACCACTGGACTGCATTTTGAAGACATTCGGATTTTGATGAAGGTCATTCAGCGTTTGGTTCAAAAAGGGAATACCGCGCTCATCATTGAGCACAACGTGGATGTGATGACGCAAGCAGACTATATGATTGACCTCGGCCCCGAAGGCGGAGCGGGAGGCGGACGCATTGTGGCCGTGGGCACCCCTGAAGTCTTGGCCATGTCTACCGAGAGCTTGACCGCACCCTTTATCGCCCGAGCCCTTCAAATGGGTCAAAACGGATCGATTCCGCTTCAGAAAGAGGTGGGTTGACAGGCGTGGAGTCATGGGAATCCCATGAAATAGATGTACCTTCTAACCTAGTTAATTCCTTCTATGGCTAGTAAATCTCCCGATTCCATTTCCAAAGCCTTCAAACGGAAGTCCTGGAACGAAACCCGAACCAACGATTCTTGGGCCATTTTTAAAATCATGTCCGAATTTGTGGAAGGCTACGAACGCCTGTCTCGAATTGGTCCCTGCGTCAGCATTTTTGGCTCGGCCCGCCTCAAAGAAGGGGACGCCTGGTACCAGGATGCCCAGCGCATTGCGGAGGGTCTAGGCAAAAAGGGCTACGGTATCATTAGTGGCGGGGGTCCCGGCATCATGGAGGCCGCCAACCGCGGGGCCAAGGAGGTGGGCGCTCCCTCCGTGGGCCTCAACATAGAACTACCTCACGAACAAAAGCCTAACGATTACATCGACTTAGACAAGAGTGTGGATTTTGACTACTTCTTTGTGCGCAAAGTCATGTTTGTCAAGTACTCCCAGGGCTTTGTCGTGATGCCTGGAGGTTTTGGCACCTTGGATGAGATGTTTGAGGCCATCACATTAATCCAGACCAAGAAAATTGGCAAATTTCCGGTGATTCTCGTTGGGAAAGAATACTGGCAAGGTCTCATGGATTGGATGGAAAAAACCCTCAGAGGTGAGCACCTCATCGGTGAGAATGACATGAACCTTATGAAGCTGGTGGACAGCCCCGAAGAGGCCATTCAGGCCATCGACGACTTCTACAGCCGTTACTTGTTCAAGCCGAATTTCTAACGCAGGCCCTACGGGACATGCCCGGAGTCCTGGGAGAAATCAAAAAGAACGGTCAAAGACCTGGACTTTCTTCTGGTAGTAGTGCTCCCCTAATCGCACCGTTTCACGGCCAAATCGGTGCAGACCTATGCTCCAAAGCTTGGCCCCGCCTCCAAAATCGATGGTGAAAACGGGTCGGTTATTCACAAGAATTGGATGCATCGTCAGGCCAATGCTCATAAATCCCTGCTGCTCCAACCGGCGCAAAGCAGGAGCATAGGGGTTCACGATGGAAATGGTCTGATGGGTACTCGCTTCAAAGGTGGCTCCTAAAAAAGGGCTCGTCGATGTCGTCGGCTGCAGGGCGGGTCCATAGGAAAACAAGGGCAGGATCACTGCCGTTTTATACCGAACCATGTCTACACTGCGATTGGTTTTAGCGTCACTCGATTGAAAGGTCATGACCGTCGAATAGCTG
>DNWN01000069.1 GCA_003507115.1 Cryomorphaceae bacterium
AACCTCAATCCGCACTACTTGGACCCGATCGAAGGGTCCAACCACATGGGCGAAACGCGGGAAACCCGGATTCGAGAATTCCACCATTTCAACGCCCAACCCGTGATTGGACTACGAGAGGGTTCATGGTTGGAGATTCGGGGCGCAAGCGTCTCCTTGCGTGGCTCTTTGACGGCACGGCTCTTTGAAGCGGGAAAGGCGCCCGTAGAGGTGGCTTCCGGCCCCCTCCACCTCTGACAAAGCGAAGCAAATAAAGTACCTTTGCGTTGTGACTCATCCCACCCGCAAATCTGTACTGATGATCCTCGATGGATGGGGCATTGCCGCGAATCCTGCTGTTTCCGCTATCGACCAAGGCCGCACCCCGTTCGTAGATAGCCTTTCGGCCTACCCTACTTCCCAATTGCAGGCTTCGGGGCGCTCCGTAGGACTACCGGATGGCCAAATGGGTAATTCCGAAGTCGGCCACATGAATTTGGGCGCGGGGCGCATCGTTTATCAGGATTTGGTGAAGATCGACTTGGCCATCGAGGAACGCCGTTTGCTCCAAAACCCCGTATTCCAAAACCTCCTTCAGACCGCCCAGGGAAAGAAACTCCATGTGCTGGGCCTCGTCAGCGACGGGGGCGTCCACAGCCATATGGCCCACCTCAAGGGCTTACTGAGCTTATTTCATGAGGCGGGCCTCGACAATGTGGTCCTGCACGCCTTCACAGACGGCCGGGACTGCGATCCCCAAAGCGGTGCCGGCTTCCTTGCCGACGTAGAGGCGCACATGGCCCAGACGACGGGCCGAATCGCCAGCATCACCGGCCGCTACTTCGCCATGGACCGCGACAAGCGCTGGGAACGCGTGAAGAAAGCCTACGATGCTTTGGTGCACGGAAATGGCCAGGCGTGGACTGGTTCCGCTTCCGATGCCCTGAAATCCTCCTACGCAGCGGGAGTAACCGATGAGTTTTTGGAACCCGTCATTCTCACGGACGATCGCATTCAAAACGGCGATGTCATCCTCTTCTTCAATTACCGAACGGACCGTGGCCGCGAATTGACCCAAGTGCTCAGCCAAGAGGCCTTCCCGGAGTTCCAGATGGCACCGCTGACCACGCACTACTACACGCTGACGAACTACGATCGCACGTTCCAAGGAGTCCAAGCCATCTTCGAGAAGGACAACTTGCGCGACACCCTAGGCGAGGTTTTGGAGCGCGCGGGAAGGCGTCAAATTCGCATTGCCGAGACCGAGAAATACCCGCACGTAACCTTCTTCTTCAGCGGCGGACGCGAGGAACCCTTCCAAGGGGAAAAGCGCCTGCTCTGCCCCTCCCCCAAGGTGGCCACCTACGATTTGCAGCCGGAGATGTCGGCGTTTGATATCCGGGACGCTATCCTGCCCGAATTGGAAGCCGAATCCGCCGATTTTATCTGCCTCAACTTCGCCAACCCCGACATGGTGGGACACACGGGAAGCATGGAAGCCGCTATCATCGCGGTGGAAACCGTGGACCAGTGCACGCGGGCCATCGTCAAAAAAGGCCTGGAGCACGGCTACAGCTTTTTCATTCTAGCCGACCACGGCAATGCCGACTGCATGAAGAATCCAGACGGAAGCCCCCATACCGCCCATACTACCCAGCCCGTGCCCTTCCACCTGGTGAGCCCTGAAGGCCATCAAGCGGCGACATTGGCTGACGGGGTACTGGGCGACGTGGCCCCAACGATATTGGCTTGGATGGGCGTAGAACAACCCGAAGCCATGACCGGCAAAAGTTTACTCGGATGATCGTACTCAAGAACGCGGAAGAAATTGAGCGCATGCGCGTCAGTGCCTTGATGGTCTCCAAGACCCTGGGCATGCTGGCCGCTGAGGTCAAACCTGGCGTGACCCCCTTGCACTTGGACCAACTAGCCGAGGCATTTATCCGCGACATGGGTGGTGTGCCAGGATTCTTGGGCATGTATGGCTTCCCCAACAGTCTCTGCACCTCCATCAACGAGCAGGTCGTCCACGGCATCCCCAACGACCGACCCTTGGAAGAAGGTGACATCATATCCATCGATTGCGGGGTGCTCTATGACGAATACTACGGCGACCACGCCTACACCTTTGAAGTGGGCGAAGTGGCCCCGGAGACGAAGCAGCTCCTCGAGGTCACCAAAGCCTCCCTGTACGTCGGCATTGAAGCCATGAAGCGCGGAAACCGGGTGGGCGATATTGGCTACGCCATTCAGCGTCATTGTGAAAGCCATGGCTACGGGGTAGTGCGCGAACTCGTGGGCCATGGCCTAGGCAAGAAGCTCCACGAGGAGCCTCAAGTGCCGAACTACGGCAAGCGCGGCAGCGGCAAACTCCTTCAGGACGGCATGGTGCTCGCGATTGAGCCCATGATCAACTTAGGTACGCACCGGGTGCGCCAGCTCAACGACGGATGGTCGATCATCACCGGTGACAAGAAACCCTCCGCCCACTTTGAGCATGACGTAGCTTTGGTGGATGGCCGGCCTGTGGTCTTGAGCACCTTTGACTATATCTATGACGCCTTGGGCCTGCCCAAGAATGATCCGGTATTTGCATGATACGTTGGGCCCTCCGCCGCATACCGCGGCCCTGGTTAATTCGCTTGAGTGCCTTGGTGCGCCTCGTTGGTCCAATCCTCTATGCGGGTACGCGCTTTACCGATCCTATTGATGGCCGGAGTTACCGCAAGTTCTTGCCCTACGGCTACGGAGGTCGGATACGTGAAAACGCCCTCAGCCCCGGAACCAACTCCTTGGAGCGCCACCGTCTGCTCTACCTCTACTTACAGCGCTACACGGATTTCTTTACCGCGCCCTTGTCGGTGCTCCACATTGCCCCCGAGCAGTGTTTCCACCAACGCTTTAAGGCCCAAGGGAACTTGACCGTGCTGACCGCGGACATCGAGTCCCCCCTAGCGGACATGCACTTTGACCTGCATCATATCCCTCTCGAGGACAACCGCTTTGATGTCATTTTCTGCAACCATGTCTTGGAGCACGTCACCGATGATGCCCAATGCCTGCGAGAGCTCTATCGCGTCATGAAACCAGGAGGCTGGGGCATCTTCCAAGTGCCCTGGGTACCCGGCATTCAAGTGACTGATGAAGATCCCAGCATCACAGATCCGGCCGAACGCGAGCGCCGGTTCCTGCAATACGACCACGTGCGGCTCTACGGGGAAGATTACCCAGATCGTTTAGCGGCGGCAGGATTTAAGGTCGAGACTGTTGAGCTATTTCGCACGCTACCCGCTGTGGAAGTCAACCGATACTGTTTACCGAGCAATGAGCCCTTGTACGTTTGCTACAAGCCCGCTTAAAGCCGTTACCCGTTCACGCTTTAGCGTGAATTCCTTTCAAGCGTTTAGATACGCACTGAACCAATAAAAAAGCCGCCCCGAAAGGGCGGCTTGGTAGTTCTAAGCATTGGAGGCGTTTACCCAATAGTGGCTAATTCGGCCGCCATCTTCTCTTCTTCTTCACGCGCGAGCGTCGGATCCACGAGGATACGACCAGAATGCTCGTCAATGATAATCTTCTTTCGCTGTGCGATTTCCATTTGACGCTGCGGAGGAATAGTAAAATACGATCCGGCAGATGCTCCACGCTCAATGCTCACCACGGCGAGACCATTATTTACTTTGCCACGTATGCGCTGATAGGCCCCAAGTAATCTGGTGTCATCCAAATTTTCGGAGAGCGAAGCTGAGCGCTTTAACAAAACAGCCTCCTCCTTTTCCGTCTCTTTGATAATTGATTCAAGCTCGCCTTGTTTAAACTCCAAGTGGCTCTTGCGCTCCGCCAACTTTTCTTCGACCGTGGCCAACACCGTTCCACGGGTTTCGACGGTCGCTTCAAATTCGCGAATGTGCTTTTCGGCCAACTGAATCTCCAACTCTTGGAATTCGATTTCCTTGGCGATCGCATCAAACTCCCGGTTGTTTCGGACGTTCTTCTGCTGCTCTTCGTACTTGCTGATTTTCTCTTGGCAGCCTTTAATCAATTGCTTGTGGCCCTTGATTTCCGTTTTCGCTGAAGTCACCTCTTCCTGAATACGCGCAAAACGTGTTTCCAGACCGGCGATTTCATCCTCTAAATCTTGGACTTCCAAAGGCAATTCACCGCGCAAATTGCGGATCTCGTCGATGCGACGATCTACGATTTGAAGGTTGTACAAAGCGCGAAGCTTTTCTTCTACGGTCGCGGGTACCGCTATGCTAGTCTTTTTAGCCATATCAAACAGTGATCATGGGATTGGTTGACGACGTGGTCGTAAGGACGGCAAAATTAGGGAATTTCCGCCGAATGTAATCGGCTAATAATTCGATGGTATACTGTTCGCTTTCCCAGTGTCCCACATCCATCATCACGAGCGCATTTTTGGCCTCGAAATAGCGGTGGTACGTGATGTCTGCGGTGATGTAGACATCGGCTTTCGCGGCGATGGCCCGAGGAAGTAAATCCACCCCCGCCCCGCCGCACAGAGCGATGCGCTGAACGGTGGCTTTGACAAGAGGGCTATGACGAATGGCTTTGACTCCCAAGGCCCCCTTTACGTGGGCAACAAAATGGTCCCATGGCATAGGTTGGGCCATCTGCCCGATCACCCCATATCCGACATCTGAACGCTCATTCTCCAGGGAAATCCAGCTGTGGGCCACCACTTCATAGGGATGTGCCTCTTCCAAAGCGCGCTGCACGGCGCCACGACATTCTTTGGAAACGACGAAACTTTGCTGTACTTCTGGCACAGCGCTGCGCTCCCCAACGACCCCTTCACTTGGTTGCGCACCCTCCAAAGGCCGAAATGTACCCGTTCCGGGTACAGAAAAATGGCACTCATCATAGGCCCCGATACGCCCGGCACCTGCGGCAAAGAGGGCCTCAGACACCTGATCCGCTGCCTCGACAGGTGTGTGGACATTGAGCGTATACAAGAGGGCTGCACGGGGCGCCAATATGCGCTCTGGCTGGACGCCGAGCGCCCCGGCAAGCGCATGACTCACCCCTCCCTCAATACTATCCAAATTCGTATGGGCTGCGTACAATGCAACACCTAGCTCCATCGCCAGCATCACGCAACGTTCCACCTCCGTTCGGCCCGTCAAGCGCTTGATGCCTTTGAACAGAATAGGATGATGCGTTACTACGAGATTGCATCCCCGGGTTTTGGCCTCACGAATCACTTCTTCCGTTACATCGAGGGCAACCAAAACTCCCGTCAGTTCCTTGGTCGGATCCCCGACGAGCAGCCCGGAATTGTCATATTCGGCTTGAAATGCGAGCGGCGCCCAAGATTCGAGAGCGTCACCTATGCTTTGACATGTAATCATGGCTTGAAGATAAAAAAAGGGCCACCCTTTCGGGGCAGCCCTTTTGATTTAAACCAAAAACAGAGTCGATTACTCGTTGTTCTCCATTTCTTCTTTTAGACGAGCCAAGCTGTCCAAATCACCAAGAGTGGTTTTTTCAACGGCTGAATTCACGGCGTTCATCGCAGATGATCCACCTTTATTTCCACCGCCTTTTCCTTTCTTGGATCCACCTTCATTGCTGTCGGCGACTTGCTTGAACGTTTGGGTGTGCGAAACGAGGATCCGGCGATTGTCGCGATTGAATTCAATGACGACGAATTCCATCTGCTCTCCAACGGCCATGTTTGAGCCGTCTTCTTTCGCAGCGTGGCGGGCTGGGCAGTACGCCTCGAGCTCTTGGTCTGCAAACCACACATTGAAGCCTTTGTCAGCCGCAGCCTTCACCTCACCGGTGTGGGTGCTGCCCTCTTCAAAGACGGATGCATAGCTATCCCAAGGATTCTCAGAAACCTGCTTGTGGCCCAAGCTCAAACGGCGATTATCCACATCGATGTCCAACACTTGCACTTCGAGCTCTGCGCCCACCGAAGTAAACTCCGAAGGATGCTTCACTTTCTTCGTCCAAGAGAGATCGGAGATGTGCACGAGGCCGTCGATGCCTTCTTCCAACTCGAGGAATACCCCGAAGTTGGTAAAGTTGCGCACCTTACCTGTATGGGTAGAGCCCACAGGGTATTTGGAGGTGATCTCGGACCAGGGGTCTGGAGTCATTTGCTTCACACCGAGAGACATCTTGCGCTCTTCGCGGTCGATGCTCAATACGACGGCTTCTACGGCATCACCTGCCTTGTAGAAATCGTTGGCAGAACGGAGGTGCGAACCCCAGCTCATTTCGGAAACGTGAATCAAACCTTCTACGCCGGGAGCAACTTCCACAAAGGCACCGTAATCCGCCAAAACGGCCACTTTACCTTTGATTTTGTCACCCGCTGCAATGTTGGCGTCCAAAGCGTCCCATGGATGGGGGAACAATTGCTTGATACCCAATTGGATACGTGTCTTGGCCTCATCAAAGTCCAAAATAACGACATTGATCTTCTGATCGAGCTCCACCACCTCAGAAGGATGGTTGATGCGGCTCCACGACAAGTCGGTGATGTGCACCAAACCGTCGACGCCACCCAAGTCGATGAACACCCCGTAGCTGGTGATGTTCTTGACCACGCCCTCGAGGACTTGGCCTTTTTCGAGTTGGCCGATGATCTTGCGCTTCTGCTCTTCCAGATCGGCTTCGATCAATGCTTTGTGCGAAACAACGACGTTCTTGAACTCGTGGTTGATCTTGACAATCTTGAATTCCATGGTCTTGTCGACATAAATGTCATAGTCACGGATAGGCTTCACGTCAATTTGTGATCCGGGCAAGAAGGCTTCCAAACCGAAAATGTCCACGATCATACCGCCTTTGGTGCGGCACTTCACATAGCCTTGAACGATTTCTTCTGCTTCGAATGCCTCGTTCACCCGATCCCATGCCTTGATAGAACGTGCCTTGCGGTGAGACAGGACCAATTGGCCCAATTTGTCCTCCTGCTTGTCTACCAATACCTCGACGGAGTCACCCGCCTTGAGGTCCGGGTTGTAACGGAATTCATTCAATGAAACGACGCCTTCAGACTTTGAACCGATGTCGATAATCACATCGCGGTCTGACATGCTGATGACCTTGCCGGTCACGACTTGGTGCTCCACGGACGTGACGAGGGTATCCTCGTACATTTTCTCCATGGCCAAGGCCGATTCAGATTTTTCTTTGTTGCCTGACTCGTAGGCCTCCCAATCAAAGGGTGCCTCTTCCTCTTCGGCTTCTAGAACCAACTCTTCATCGTCTCCCTCTTCGTCTTCAGACATTTGAGCGACCACTTCTTTCTTCGTGGTACGCTTGGAGGCCTTCTTCTCGGTAGCGGGAGCTTCTTCCGCCACTGCAACTTCTTCTACAGCGGCTTCCGCCTCTACTGCAGGGGTTTCAATGACTTCAGGAGCGGTTTCGGGGGTGTTCAGCTCTTCGGCTTGAACTTCTGGCTTGGTCGATTTGGCCATGCGCTAGGTTTACTTGTATCTCGTTGGTTTTGCAGGCTTCAGCGCCCAACGAAAGGGATCAAAAAAGCAATCCTTTTGGGCGCCTGCAACAAACGCTTTCCCAAAAGGACTGCAAAAATAAGGTAAAATCTTGATTTACAAAGGAAATATCCTATGCCTCAAAGCGCTTTTTGAGCAATCCTGTGGTGGTCGACCCGGGGCGCTCCAATGGCATAGCCAAAGCACGGTCCCAAATCAAGTTGGTCAAGGTCCCGATCGCTCGGGAAACACCAAATAAGACCGTATAGAAATCGTATTCTACCAGACCGTAATGCATCAGGAGCTGGCCGGAATGCGCATCCACATTCGGCCAGGGATTCTTCACCTTGCCCGTCGCCTCCAAAATGCCTGGCACGACATCGTAAATATTGGAAATCACTTGGAACAAGGGGTCCTCGGGCATGTGCTTCATGGCAAACTCACGCTGGGCCGTGTAGCGGGGATCCGTCTTGCGCAAAACGGCGTGCCCAAAACCTGGAATCACCTTGCCACCTGCCAAGGTTTCCTGGCAGTACTGCGCAATCTCCTCTTTGGTGGGGGTTTCGGAGCCGATGGCTTCCTTCATCTCCAAGGTCCATTTGATCACCTCTTGGTTGGCCAAACCGTGCAAGGGGCCCGCCAAGCCGTTCATGCCCGCGGCAAAACTTTGGTAGGCATCCGACAGGGCCGAACCCACCAGGTGAACCGTGTGGGCGGAGACATTGCCTCCTTCGTGGTCCGAGTGGATCGTCATGTACAAACGCATGAGCTCACGGAACTCCTCGTTGTCGTACCCGAGCATGTGAGCAAAGTTGCCCGCCCAGTCCAACTTGGTATCCGGCTCAATGTGCTCGCCATTCTTGTACGCGCGGCGGTAGATATACGCGGCAACACGAGGAAGACGAGCGATTAAGTTCATTGCATCTTCATAGGTCGTCTCCCAATATTCAGACTTGGGTACCCCGTTTGCATACGCTTTGGCAAATTCGCTTTCGGTGCGAAGGGCCATGATGCCCACCACAAACTGCGTCATCGGATGCGTGTGACTCGGCAAGGCATCGATGGTCTTGAATACGTGGGGCGGAACAATGGCTCGACGTGCCCAGTTATTGCTTACACGACGAACATCGTCATCGGTCGGCAACTCATTCATTAAAATGAGGTAAAACAGGCCTTCGGGAAGAGGCTCCTGACAACCTGGGTAGGCTGGGAGAAGCTTCTGCAATTCCGGAATGCTATAGCCACGGAAGCGAATGCCCTCTTCGGGATCTAGCTTACTCGTTTCACAAATCAGAGCAGGCATACCACGCATGCCTTGGTATATCTGGCTCACTTTAATCTCGCCTATGACCTTTTCGCCATGCTCGGCGAGGAAGGTCTTGATTTCGGCTTGCGCAGCAGGAATTTTCGAAGCAAAATGCTCTTGAATACGATCCATCAGAGGGGTTATTTGAAGTTCTTTCCGTTAAAAACGGCGGTGTCACCCAGCATCTCTTCGATGCGGAGCAATTGATTGTACTTGGCCATGCGATCCGAGCGCGATGCGGAACCCGTTTTGATTTGGCCCGTGTTCAGTGCAACCGCCAAGTCCGCAATCGTGGAATCTTCGGTTTCACCAGAGCGGTGGCTCATAATGCAGGTCATGCCATTTCGCTGGGCTTTCTGGACCGTGGTGACAGTCTCGGTCAAGGTGCCAATTTGGTTGACTTTAATCAAAATGGAGTTGGCCGACCCTTCGCGGATGCCGCGCTCTACGCGCTTGACATTGGTCACGAACAAATCGTCGCCCACCAGCTGCGTGGTGTGCCCGATGGAGGCGTTCAAAGCCGCCCAGCCCGCCCAATCGTCCTCGGCCAAACCGTCTTCGATGGACAAAATAGGATACTTCTTGGACCAATCCGTCCAATACGCCACTACCTCGTCCGTGGTCATAGATTTATTGGAGCTCTTGTGGAAGGTGTACAAGCCGGTTTTCTCGTCATAGAGTTCCGTCATCGCCGCGTCCATCGCAATGTAGACATCCTCGCCTGGAGTGTAGCCCGCCTTCTCGATAGACTTCAAAACAATTTCAATCGCCTCCTCATTGCTTTGGATATTGGGGGCAAAGCCACCCTCATCGCCGACGTTGGTGCTGTATCCTTTGCTCTTCAACACCGACTTGAGGTGGTGGAAGATTTCGGTTCCCATGCGCAAGGACTCACTGAAGGTCTCGGCACCCACGGGCATCACCATGAATTCTTGAAAATCGATGGCGTTGTCCGCGTGTGCACCCCCATTGAGGATGTTCATCATCGGAACGGGCATGGTGCGCGCGGTGACGCCACCCACATATTGAAAGAGGGGCAAGTTGGTCGCCTGAGCTGCGGCACGTGCGCCGGCCAAGCTCACCGCAAGGATGGCATTCGCTCCAAGTTTTGCTTTATTGTGCGTACCATCCGCTTCCAGCATGGCGGCATCGAGCTCGGCTTGGTCTGTAACCTCCAGTCCCACGACGGCTTCCGCCAGAATAGTATTCACATTGTCGACGGCCTGAAGCACGCCTTTACCGAGATATACCTCGGGGTCCCCATCACGCAACTCCACCGCCTCGTGTGCGCCCGTCGAGGCGCCGGAGGGAACGGCAGCACGGCCGAAGGAGCCATCTTCACAATAGACTTCCGCTTCGACGGTAGGGTTACCGCGTGAGTCAAGAATTTGACGAGCATGGATAGAGGTAATAATGGGCATAGGGCAAAAATTAGGCGTTCATTAATGCAACAAATTCATCAAAGAGGTAGCGTGAGTCATGGGGACCCGGAGAAGCTTCTGGGTGGTATTGCACACTAAATACAGGTGCATCGGTGCGGCGAATACCCGCTACGGTGCCATCATTCAAGTGTACATGCGTCAATTCAACTTGGGGATGGGATTCTACGTCTTCCAAAGACACAGCAAACCCGTGGTTCTGTGACGTGATCTCCCCTTTTCCCGTTTTCAGATTCTTCACGGGGTGGTTGATGCCTCGGTGTCCATTGTGCATCTTATAGGTCCTCATTCCTGAGGCCAGAGCGATCATCTGATGGCCGAGACAGATTCCAAAGGTGGGTTTACCGGAATCAATCATTTTTTTAGCTACCTCAATTACTGAAGGAGAGGCGGCGGGATCTCCGGGGCCATTCGACAGGAAATAGCCATCTGCCCCGGAAGCGGCGAGTGTTTCAAAAGGCGTGTTGTACGGGAAGACCGTGACTTCACAGCCGGCGTTCGCCAAACAGCGCAGGATGTTCTTTTTGATTCCGAGATCCAACGCAGCCACTTTTTTCGGGGCGTCTGCCGCTCCAAACGTATATGATTTGGTTGTACTCACCACGGAGCAGAGCTCGAGGCCCTCCATCGATGGGGTGGATTGCAATGCCGCTTGTAGTTCTTCCATCCGGTCGACTTCCGTACTGATAACGGCATTCATGGCCCCATTGTCTCGGATGTGACGAACCAAGGCGCGCGTATCCACATCTGCGATGGCCACGATTTTTTGTTCGGCAAAGAAGTCCTTGAGGGTCTTGCCTTTGGCGCGGGGACGCGTTTGAATCTCACTGAAATTCCGCACGACCAAACCCGCGATTTGAACCTGCGCATTCTCGGATTCCTCCTCCGTCACCCCGTAGTTTCCAATGTGGGCAGTGGCGGCAACCATGATTTGTCCCTTATAACTCGGGTCAGTAAAAATCTCTTGATACCCCGTCATCCCGGTATTGAAGCAAATTTCACCGGTAGCGGTGCCCTCTAAACCGGTAGAACGACCGTGGAATAAGGTGCCATCTTGCAGTAGGACAAATGCTTTCGAACTCATTTACAAAGGCTTATTACTAAACATAAAAAAAGGATAAGGGAAACCCTTATCCTTTGCAAGTTAGCAGAGATTTCACGCGTATGCTTGATTATTCTGCTTCGTTTTCGTTGCTCTCCGCCGAAGCTTCAGGCGCCGCATCGACGACCTCTTCTGTGACTGCCTCGGATGCAGCGACCTCCGCAACAGGTGCAGCGGCTTTCTTGCTACGACGGGTGGTCTTCTTC
>DNWN01000125.1 GCA_003507115.1 Cryomorphaceae bacterium
CGTAGTACGTCAAAATGCCAGTCAAGCGAGTAAGCCGGACACCCTCTTGGGATGGGGTGTGCCTAATTTCTCCGCAGCCTTAAGCGCGATGGGCTTGGAGGAGGGTCAAACAGTCCCTACGTGGGCTTTACAGCCTTCCGGTTCGGCCTACCTCTTGCGTCGGTTACGGCCTACTGCTTCAGTGACCGTTTACCGCTACGATGGCACGGGACGCCTGCTGGAAGAGTTCGCTTTGGAGCCGGGTCTGGGGGCCATCGAGCTTCGGTCTTTTCCTGGCGTGACCCTCCTTCATCTCGTAGGGGACGAAGAAGAGGTTCTCAAAGTGCCGGCGTTTTGAGTTTAAAAACGCCCATCACTCGCTTGCTGGGTATAGCCCACCCCATCATTCAAGGGGGGATGATTTGGTGTTCAGGATGGCGCCTGGCCGCCGCCGTGTCCAACGCGGGTGGCTTGGGAACGCTTGGGGCCGGAAGCATGTACCCGGAGGTGCTTCGCGAGCATCTCACCAAATTGAAGGCGGCCACGGATAAACCCTTTGCGGTCAATTTGCCCCTTCTATATCCCGACATGGAGGCCCATGTGCAAACCTGCTTGGATTTCAAGGTCCCCATTGTCATTACCAGTGCGGGATCTCCGAAGACCTACACTCAGCGGTTCAAAGAAGCTGGGGTGACGGTGATGCATGTAGTTTCCTCCGCGGCCTTCGCCAAGAAGTCGCAAGATGCGGGCGTGGATGCGGTGATTGCGGAAGGGTTTGAAGCGGGCGGCCACAATGGTCGAGATGAAACCACCACCCTTGTGCTCATTCCCGCGGTACGCGATGCGGTCACGATTCCTGTGGTGGCAGCCGGCGGCATTGCGGATGGTCGGGGGATGGCTGCGGCCTTGGCTTTGGGGGCTGATGCCGTGCAATTAGGGAGCCGTTTTGCGGCGACGGTGGAATCGTCGGCACACCCTGCGTTCAAAGCGGAGATATTAGCGGCACAAGAAGGAGCAACGCAATTGACTTTAAAGGAATTGGCGCCGGTTCGCTTGCTTAAAAATGCCTTCTATCAGGAAATCCAGGCGGCCTATGCACAGGGTGCCGATGCCGCGCAGCTCGCAGCACTCCTGGGACGTGGCCGAGCCAAGCGTGGGATGTTTGAGGGCGACCTCCATGAAGGCGAACTAGAAATTGGCCAAGTAGCCCAACAGATTCAGGATTTGCCCTCGGCTGGAGAGATCATAGAACGCATCCAAACGCAATGCCTGCAGACGCTTCAGAGCCTTTCTCAAGGGGTAACCAAGCCCCAGGACTAGAATTGGAACAGATTATTGGACGCGGGCGTCGTAGGTGCCTCCCATACTCGGCGCATCGCCCATGAGGCGCGCCATCATCACCTTCTTGACCATATTGAAAACAGCCATGTGTACGTCTTCTGCGACCTCCATGTCCATGGCATCCGAGTGGATGGAGATGTCGGCGGCTTCGCGCAGCTTGCCGCCTTTGAAGCCCGTCATCCCAATGACGGTAGCCCCCTTGGACTTGGCGTAGTCCACGGCTTTTAGGACGTTTTTGGAATTGCCCGATCCACTGATGCCAATCACGACATCGCCGGGCTGTAGAAAGTTCTTTAAGGGCTCCACGAAGATGTCGTCCCATCCGATGTCATTGGCAATGGCCATCATGGAGGGGAGGTTGTCGTTGAGGCAGATCATTTTGAAGCGCTGGTCCAAGCCGTAGGAAGCACCTTTTAAAAAATCCCCCGCGGCGTGACTGGCGGAAGCACCCGAACCGCCGTTGCCCATGGTGAAGATGGTCGCGCCGCGCGCATGCGCGTCTGCAAAGCATTCAACCATCGCGTCCACGGCGGCCATATCGAGACGGTTGAGCGTATCGGTCAGCAGTTGGCGGTATTCTGATGCAGTCATGAGATAAAGGTAGGGTCTTTTATCAACCGTTAAAGATGACTTTCGAGCCCTCCGTGTCCAGTTGAAAGGGGAAGGGGCGGCAGTCGTTCATAGCGGCGTCCAAGGCGGCATGGGCCGAGGGAGGCGCTAAGAAGAGCATAAAGCCCCCACCACCGGCACCCAGGAGCTTTCCGCCCCAGGCCCCTGCGGCCAAGCCGGCCTCGTAGGCCTCTTGGATGCGCGGATTGCTAATGCCGGAGGCGAGCGTTTGCTTGAGCTTCCAGTTTTCGTGTAAATGTGCGCCCAGGTCGCTCCAGTTTCCGGCGAGCAAGGACGCGGCAAAGGGGTCCACGAAGCTCACCATAGTTTGGAGGGCGGCGACCTTGTCGGCTTCGCTGCTTTTTTGGCTCTGTTCCGCCAAAATGGTACTGGCGCTGCGCTGGTTGCCCAAATAATAGAGCTTAAGGTGCTGGGAGAAGTCGCCGCTGAGGGGCTGCGATAGATCAAGTGCTTGGACCTCCACGCGATCATTGGGCAAAAAACGGATGATGTTGAGGCCCCCGTAGGCGGCCGCATACTGGTCTTGCTTTCCGATGGGTTCGCCCAAATCCTCTAACTCCACTTGGCAGGCGGTGTGGCCCAACCAGGCTTTGTCCACTTCGGCCAAACGTCCTTGGCGCGCCATGAGGTTGTGCAGGGTGCCCACCGTAAAGCTCGAGGAGGAGCCCATGCCGGTCCCTGCGGGCACATCGGCGATGGAACTGACTTCTAAGCCTTCGCCCACGCCCAATTTTTGCATAATAGTGCGCAGAATGGGGTGCTGGAGGTCGGCTACGGCGCCAACAGTTTCCGTTTTGGAGTACTTCGTTCGAATTTCGCCCGGTTCAAAGTAGTCATGCGATGAAATGTACATGTACTTGTCGATCGTCGTGGACAGGACTGCTCCGCCATGTTGGCGGTAAAAGGCCGGCAAATCACTTCCGCCGCCAACAAAGGAAATTCGAAAAGGGGTCCGAGTAATGATCACGTCGACGGGGTTTCTTCCGTGAAGATACGGGCCACGGCGTCTTCCAAGGTGTCGGCCCAAAAATCCGGTTCCGGCCCAGGAACCGCGCCATGGCCCGTGCGTACACCAATCGTGCGCACCCCAGCAGCTCGACCGGCTTCGATGTCCCG
>DNWN01000063.1 GCA_003507115.1 Cryomorphaceae bacterium
TGAACCAGCTGAGCTAATCTCCCTTTTTGTGCCGTGCAAATATAATCCCAATTCACACAATTAAATCTCTATTGCGGAAGAAATTCCGGTCCGTTCATTTTGAGAATATGACATTCATCCGCGGAAATAAGATATTCGGATTGAGCGAGTAAGCTGTCTTGGTGGTTGAATATATATACGTCGACGAGATAGGTGTGATGTAAAAAAAGACTTTGGTGTTCATCCGTTGCGACGACGAAGTAGGGCGGTGTATTCTCAAATTGAGTCGCGAGGGTGTCCTGTGATTCACGTACAACGGACACCACGTGATGAGGAGTATGCACGCTGTCCGTCCAGATAAACCCGACGGTATCAAAGGAGAGAGTACAGTAGGTTGGTTCGCAACCCATGCTAACGATTGCCGCAGCAGGGAGAAGGAAAAAGAGTTTTTTCATAAGGAGAAGACGCTGTTGGATCGGATAACGATGCTTGACGAAATAACGACCTATTTCTGAGATGCGACGTGGGCGCTATCGGATTCGGGCTCAAAGGTTAGACTCAGGCTATTGACGCAATAACGCAAGCCCGTTTCTGTGGGGCCGTCGTCAAACACATGCCCTAAATGTCCACCACACTGACTGCACAGTATCTCTGTGCGTATCATGCCATGAGTAAGGTCGCGTTTTTCCGCGACGATGCCATCTTGAACTTCCTGGTCAAAACTGGGCCAGCCACAATGTGCATCAAATTTTCCTGCCGAAGAGAAGAGGGGAGTTCCGCATCCGGCACAGAGGTATTTGCCCGCCTCAAAATGCTTGTCATATTCCCCGGTTCCCGGGTATTCCGTGCCTTTTTGGCGAACAATTCGGTACCGTTCAGGGCCTAATTCACGGAGCCATTCGGCCTCCGTTTTTTGAACTGGAAAAGTCTGGGACATGGGAGGGGTTGGGTTTTGGGCTTGACACGAAATAGATACAAGCGTTGTGGCACCTATCAAGATGGACAGCGCGAGGCTTCGCTTGGTGACGCCTGAGAAAAAACGGAAGGATGTCATAGTTTCAAAACACAAGGAATGCATCAAAGTTTAGACCAAAAAAAACACGCAAGCGTTGGGCGTTGCGTGTTTGACTTGGATGATTGTTTTCTCTTAGTGCCCTGGACTGGACTCGAACCAGCACGACCGTAGGTCACCACCCCCTCAAGATGGCGTGTCTACCAATTTCACCACCAGGGCATTTCGTGACTCGACTGGGGCTCGAACCCAGGACCCATACATTAAAAGTGTATTGCTCTACCAGCTGAGCTATCGAGTCATGCTCGCTTTTTAAACGAGGGTGCAAATATAGCGAGAAACTTTATTCTCAGGCCCAACGCCCCGGAAAAATCCGATATTTTTGGGCATGCAAAATCGTTTCTACCTAATCGGCTACATGGGGGTCGGAAAATCCACCTGGGCCAAGCGATGGGCCAAACAACGGTCATGTCCGGTACACGATTTGGATCAACTCATTGCAACGGAAATCCAAATGCCTATTGATGAATACATTACATCGCAAGGAGAATTGGCATTTCGGAAGGTGGAACGATCTGTCTTGCATGCGACAAGCCACCTGGATGGGATCATTTCTGTGGGAGGTGGAACGCCGTGTTTTTATGACAACATGGAGGTCATGAAGGCCTTGGGCACCACGATTTATCTGCATGCTGGAGTGGGGTTCTTAACAAAGAGGTTAGTGGATTCTGCGTTCGCCGGGAATCCCCGGCCCCTGCTTGCGGGCGTACCGATCGACAGCTACGGGGAATTTATAGGGAAACACCTTTTAGAACGCCTGGCCTTCTACGAACAGGCTGCGATACGAATCGCCGTGGAAAAAGAGGATGTGCTGGCGCGCTTATCAGAGCTCTGACAGCACCCTCAGACGAGGTATACGGCCTCGGTTCCTTCTAGGTCTACCTCGACACGATCGTGAAAACTTGTTGAAAGGCTCATGCCCTTGATATCCGCTTTGATTGGGAATTGCTTGAAATTCCGGTCAATCAGAACAGCCGTGGACAAACGTTTGATCGGGGCTTGGAGGAAGTAATTCACCGCATAAATCAAGGTTGCGCCCGTGTTAAGCACGTCGTCTATCACGACAATGTTCTTCCCTTTAAACTCAGAGGGAGTGAGGGCGCATTCTGTCGGGCCAGCGGCGGGCTCACGCTTGTTGACGGAAATTTCCGCCAAGGTAACTTGACCTGAAAAGACACCAAGAAGGCGCGTGTGAAGTCTTTCGGCCAAACGAAATCCGGACTTGCTAATCCCCACCAAAATCACTTCGTCTTCGTTCGCATGGCGTTCGACAATTTGCCAAGCCATACGTTCAAGCATGCGCTGAATTCGGTCGGGATCGAGAATAAGCGTTCGTTCTGTCATGATGGCTGCAATGTAGCGCAGAAAAAAACTTCTTTTTCGGCCCGCGAGGCGATGCTTAAAGGATTTGGGCCGAGCTGGTCCAACTGGAATGGCGCGCTAAAGCGAGCCTGGTATTCCTCCACGCTTCCACCAAATGGCGGACCCTGCTCCGTCAAGGGGAAGGTGAATAGGAGGCCCAGCAGTTGCCCGCCTGGGCGCAGAAGGCGCTCCATGGCCCGGGCGTAGTTTACGCGCATCACCGGGGGAATCGCGCAATAAAAGGTACACTCCAAAATGCAGTCAAATTGGCCATGGACAGCCTCGTCGGCCGCCCAAGAGAAAAAATCGCCAGTGATAAAACGGTCAGGGGAAAAATCGGGAACCCGCTCAAGAAATTGGGTTTTGGCGCTAGGGGCCCAATCCGAAAGGTATACCTCGGTGTAGCCGCGTCGGTGCAAGGCCTCGCCGTCCCAACCCAAGCCGCATCCAGGGATGAGAATGCGCGCATCCTTCGGAAAGGCTTCCGCTGCAGCTTGCAGGGCGGGAGTTGGACCGTTTAAGTCCCAGCCCGTCTGCGCTTCCTGATAGCGCGCTTCCCAATATTCCGCGTGATCAGGCATGGGCCTTTCGGGTGAGGAGGGCAATGTTTTCCACGTGATGGGTCTGGGGGAACATGTCGACGGCCTGAACGGTGTGCACCTCGTAGGCTTCACTCAGGAGGGCGATGTCGCGGGCTTGGGTGGCCGAATTACACGACACATAGACAATGCGCGGAATGTCCAAGCTGAGTAATCGCTCCACCACCTTCGGGTGCATGCCATCGCGAGGAGGATCCGTGACCAAGACGTCCGGCTTGCCATAGCGCTCCCAGAGCGATTCACTGAAGGCGTGACGCATGTCCCCAACTTCAAAGTGGGCATTGGTGATGTCGTTGGCCCGCGCATTTTCCTTGGCGGCCTCAATGGCTTCAGGGACGGATTCGATTCCCACCACTTTGCCAGCCACTTGGGCCATGAATAGGGCAATGGTACCCGTTCCCGTGTACAGGTCGTACACAGTTTCGCCGCCTTTCAGGTCCGCCAGAGCCAAGGCTTCGCTATACAAGCGATGGGCTTGCTCCGGGTTAGTTTGGTAGAAGCTCTTCGGGCCGATTCGGAAGGAGAGCGCGCGCCCTCCCGGGACGGCCGAAGGCATGTGCTCAGTCAAATGACTCACCCCGTGAAAGAGTTGGAGATCCAGGTCGTATAGGCTGTCGTTGGGTTTTGGATTGTAGGCATAATACAGGCTGACAATCTCCGGAAAGGACTGTTGCACCGCTGTGAGCAGGGCCAGTCCCGCCTCTTCGGGCTCTTCGTAAAACTGAATGACGACCATCCATTCCCCAGCTAGCGTGCAGCGAAGCATTAATGTCCGCAGTAATCCGTGTTTTTCTCGAGGGTGAAAAAAGGTCAGCTCGTGCTCCACCGCGTAGCTCCGGATGAAATTCTTAATCGCATTGGAGGGTTCGGGTTGTAGATGGCAGGTTTCGATGTCCATGATTTTGTCCCACATGCCAGGAACGTGGAAGCCCAGCGCATGCGATGTGTCGATGGGCACCTTGGAGGCGATTTCATCCCAGGTCAGCCAGCGGCTGGCCGAAAAACTAAATTCAAGTTTGTTTCGATACCGAAATGGGGCCGGGGCGGGGACAATGGGCCGCGTATCCGAACAGGACACACCACCAATCCGACGAAGGTTTTCTTGGACCTCTACATCTTTGAATCGGGCTTGCTCGGGATAGGCGACATGTTGCCAGCTACATCCACCGCAGTGCGCGGCATAGCTGCAGGTGGGTTGGATCCGGTGTGGAGAGGGGATTTCGAGGCGTTCAATGACGGCTTCGAGATGCTTCTTTTTCTTGCGGAGGACTTTAATCGTGGCGATGTCGCCGGGGGCAGCGCCCGTAACCAGGATGGTCTTGCCGTCCGGAGCATGGGCAATACAAATGCCCCGTCCACCGGCGCGTTCCATGAGAATACCTTCTAATATCATCCCCCAAAGATACTCTGCGCATGGGCCTTATCTTTGGGGAAAACAACCTTCTATGGCTACGTCTTCCTCGCATTTTATGGACCTTGAAGCCCGCTTTGGCGCGCACAACTACCACCCATTACCCGTGGTTCTCGAACGTGGAGAAGGGGTGATGGTCTGGGATGTCGAGGGGAAGGCCTACTTCGATTTCTTGAGTGCCTATTCTGCCGTCAATCAGGGCCATGGCCATCCACGTATTGTTGGGGCTCTAGTGGACCAGGCGCAGACCTTGGCGTTGACGTCTCGGGCCTTTTACAATGCGCAACTTGGCCCCTTTGAAGAGGCCATCACTGCGCGCTTCGGATATGACAAGGTCCTGGCGATGAACAGTGGGGCAGAGGCGGTCGAAACGGCCATCAAGCTCTGCCGCCGTTGGGCCTATGATGTCAAAGGCATTCCCGCGAATCAAGCAAAAATTATTGTCTGCGGGGAAAACTTTCACGGGCGAACGAGTACCATCGTGTCCTTCTCCAGTGACCCGGACAGCTATGCCGGTTTTGGTCCGTATATGCCAGGCTTTGAGCGCATCCCATACAACGATATTCCCGCCTTGGAGAAGGCCTTGCAGGACCCACATGTCGCGGGATTCTTAGTGGAGCCCATCCAAGGGGAGGCGGGCGTAGTCGTTCCCGACGGCACCTATATTTCCGAGGCAGCGGCCCTCTGCCGAGCCCATCAGGTCTTGTGGATGGCGGACGAAATTCAAACAGGAATCGGTCGGACCGGATCTTGGCTGGCGACGTGTGGCGATTGTGGGTGCCAAACGGGGCGCTGTGAGCGCAACCCCGAAACCTACTCGCGCGCTGACATCTTGATTTTGGGCAAGGCCCTCTCCGGGGGCGTCTACCCTGTGAGCGCCGTGCTGGCTGACGATGCCATCATGCTCACGATCAAGCCCGGCCAGCATGGGTCTACCTTCGGTGGAAACCCCATTGCGGCCAAAGTCGCCCAGGCGGCCTTGGCGGTGATGGAGGATGAGGAGTTGATGTTGAATGCTCGAGAACGTGGCGTCCAATTCCGAGAGGGGCTGGCCCAGCGCATTGGGACCTTAAAGCTTGTCCAAGGCATTCGGGGCAAGGGCTTGCTCAATGCCGTATTAATCAATGATTCCCCGGAATCGAGTACAGCTTGGGATCTATGTATAGCCTTGCGAGACGCGGGAATTTTGGCCAAGCCCACGCATGGAAATATCATCCGTTTTGCTCCACCTTTGGTGATAACGGAGGCCCAAATGGAGGAGGCATTGAACCGGATGGAAAAAGTTTTTACCCGGTTTGAACAAACCCGATAGTTAGGCGTTTCTAAAACGCCCGCAGGGGGGAACAAGGTTTCTTCTTGTTTGGTGTATAGGGTAGTTAAACTCCCTGCGGGCTTTTTTTATCCCCAGGTCTTTTTCCAGTCCGCATACATGCCGTTGAAATGCGCGCGCACCTGCTCCAACCATTCT
>DNWN01000022.1:0-3410 GCA_003507115.1 Cryomorphaceae bacterium
AGAGCAATGGACTGAAAATCCATGCGTCGGCGGTTCGATCCCGCCCCGAACCACGTTCATTATGAAGCCCTGCTCATTTAGAGTGGGGCTTTTTTATTCATTTTACCTGAACCACGATGCCCCATTTCGCAGCATTTCGTTTCTTGCGGCCCGTGAAAGCGCTCCTCAGCACCCTGTGCATCCTCCCACTTAGTCTTTGGGCCCAATTTTCGTTTGGCGTCGCCTCGGGAGATCCCCAGCCCGAATCCGTGGTGCTTTGGACCGCCTTGGAAGCGGTAACCCAAGAGGAAACCGTGGTTTGGGAACTTTCGACCGAGCCTGATTTCAGTCGTATTCTCACCAGCGGGAGCTTTACTACCTCTCCGGAGCGTGGCGGCACGGTCAAGGTGATTGCCGGGGGGCTCGAGGCAGGGCAAACCTATTATTACCGTTTTTGGTGGAATCAGCATGTTTCGCCGCTAGGGCGCACTCGCACCGCTCCCCACCCCCACTCCACCCAAGCGGTTCGCCTAGGCGTCGTCTCATGTGCGCACTTCGAGGCCGGCTTTTTCTATGCCTACGGGGCCCTTGCTGCCGAAGAAAACCTCGATGCCGTGGTACATCTAGGGGATTACATTTATGAATATGGCCGCTGGGAAGCCAACTGGAAAGTGTCTGGGCGCTTGCATGAGCCTGCTCATGAAATCGTAAAACTTTCGGACTACCGAGAGCGCTATGCCCAATACCACCGCGACCCACATCTCCAAGCGCTGCATGCGGCCCATCCGATGATTGCCGTTTGGGACGACCACGAGATTGCCAACAACAGTTTTGAAACGGGGGCCCAAAACCATCAACCCGAGGAGGGCTCGTATGCTGCGCGCCGCGCTGCGGCCATGCAGGCTTACCGGGAATGGATGCCGATCCGACCCACCTCTGAAAAGGGCTACCGCGCGGTGAAATTTGGGGCCATGGTGGATTTGTTGATGATTGAAACGCGTCTGGATGGCCGGACCCAGGCCGTCTCCAAAGAAGC
Organism: Cryomorphaceae bacterium; assembly: GCA_003507115.1. Lineage (GTDB taxonomy): Bacteria > Bacteroidota > Bacteroidia > Flavobacteriales > Schleiferiaceae > TMED14. Next base: position 1,016 of record DNWN01000022.1, read on the forward strand.
TGAGCGACACCGTCCGGCTGCCACGCACCATATGATGGGCGTTGAACAAGCGGCCTGGCTCAGAGAGCACTTGGCGCAGAGCTCGGCGGCCTACCGAGTTCTAGGTAATCAAGTGATTTTTTCCGAATTGAACCTTGGAATCCTCCCATCAGACCGGCTGGATCGCTACAATCTGGACGCATGGGATGGCTACGCCTCCGAGCGGGATGCTTTGATCGCGGAGTTTGCGCAGGCGGCCCCCATCGTGGTTTTAACCGGAGATTCGCATTGCTCCTGGGCCTTTGAAGGGGATGGTTATGTGGAATTGTGCACCCCGAGCATTACATCGACCAACTTTGATGAGTTTGCCTCCCCGCCCTTAGCCCGCCTTGCAGGAACTATGCTCTGGGCCACCAACCAAAATCTCGAGTACGTGGATACCCGCAATCACGGCTATATGGTAGTGGATTTTGACGCGTTGGAGGCCCGCAGCACGTGGGTGTACGTACGCGACATCAAATCTCCCGGCCGCTGGAACGTGAATAAGCGACGTCATCGGCGAATTCTTCCCTGGAAATCGAATATGCTTCGCCGCTGAGTACGAAGTACTTTTGCGGCATGAAAAGGTCCTACCGGTGCACCGACTGTGCGCAATGGCACGAAAGTCCTGATGGTATATGCCCTGTTTGCGGCCCTAAAGAAGCGCTCCCAGGGTCGTCTTCGGCCTTTCCTGAGGCGGACCATCGAACACCCAATCCTTTTGAAATGCCCTTACCTACGTGGGTTAAAGACCCGTCCATTTCCGCACCTATTCGTTTATTGAAGAATTCCATCGTTGCCCTCCAATGGTTAGGGATGGCCATCGCCGGAACGATTGCCTGGATGGCCTATTGGGTCGCAGTATGAATCGGAATACGCTCTTTTTTGGGACATTAGGGCTCTTTCTTCTTCACCAAGGGGCCATCGCCATGGGATGGATGGTGGCGTGGGCAGATTCCTACCTTGACCCCTTATTGTTTGTGCCCGTGGCACTCGGGGCACCCGGGTGGCTTATTCGCCAATGGAAGGTAGATTTTCGTTGGAACGTCTTTTTCATAACTGGGGCTTGGCTCGCTGCCTCCCTCGCTTTTGAACTCTGGATTCCCTCTTTTGACCCAAGGTTTACGGCAGATGGCTGGGATGTGCTCTGTTATGCACTCGGGGCTGAAATTTTCCGCTGGTCTGAGTGATTCGGGGATTACGTGTATCCAGAACATGTATGGGATTAGAACAGGGTAAGTAACCCGTTCTTGATTTGAACGACTCAGGTCCGTCGTTTTCTCGGGTTCCAGAGAAATCCGCGGGGCTTCCCGTATCTGAATTTATCTCGTTGAAACCACTTTATAGTATATCACACCTTAACGCTTGCGTTGTATTTTCGACACCACTTCTACCAAATTGACTGTTGTTTTAGTACTTTAGACCATTACATTCGCATAGATCACCTAGAATTTATGAAGCAATTCCCTTTCGCAAAACCCCTTATGCATTCTTCCAACCATCCAGATCTCGCCCCATTCTTTTCTTTTGGGATTTCGGTCGACTGCGTGGTTTTTGGATACGATGGGGTGGACGTCAAGGTTCTGGTTATTGAGCGTGGTGCCGATCCCTACATGGGATATCAAGCCATTCCCGGAGATTTGGTCCATCCGCAAGAGGACGCCGTCTCCGCTACTCAGCGGGTCCTTCGAGACCTAACCGGGCTAGAGAACATCTATCTAGAGCAATTGTATACGTTTGCTGGAGTAGACCGTCACCCCCTCGGCCGGGTCGCGACCATTGCCTACTTCTCCCTCCTGAAGATTGGCGATTATAACCCCAAGCCTTCTTCATGGGCGACCGATGCGCAATGGATGCCTATCCAGGAGCTCGGAGAAATGGCTTTCGACCACAAAGAAATTTTTGATGCAGCCCTGCTCCGCCTTCAGCATCGGGTGCGAAATCAGCCCGTCGGATTTGAATTACTTCCTGAAGAATTCACCTTGGCTGATTTGCAGCATCTGTACGAAACCCTCTTAAATACGCAGTTTGACAAGGCCAACTTCCGCAAAAAGATTTTGGCGATGGACTTATTGGTTCCCTTAGACAAGCTGCAAAATGCGGTCCGACATAGACCCGCTCGTTTATATCAGTTTGATGCCGCCCGCTACGAAGAACTTTCTAAACGCGGATTTCACTTTGAACTGTAAACACCTCGGTCGCCTATGACTCCCATCCCGCATGGAAAATCCTATGCGACGTTGTAGCCCATACCTGCTTCCACTCATTTACCCTCTATTCCTTCATCTCCTAACCCCTCCTCCATGACCGGCACCTTTGAACTCCTCGATTACGCCATCTTCATGGGCTATGCCCTCCTCATCCTCGGCGTTGGCCT
>DNWN01000022.1:3457-15018 GCA_003507115.1 Cryomorphaceae bacterium
ATTGCGGCCAATATCTCGGCCGAGCAATTCATCGGCATGTCGGGTTCGGGATTCAAAATTGGTTTGGCTATCGCCTCCTACGAATGGATGGCCGCCTTGACCCTCATCATTGTCGGCAAGTATTTCCTGCCCATTTTCATTGAAAGAGGGCTCTACACGATTCCCGAATTTGTCGAAAAGCGCTTTTCCACCAACCTCAAGACCATTCTCGCCGTCTTCTGGATTGCGTTGTACGTATTTGTCAACTTAGCGTCCGTCCTGTATCTGGGGTCCTTGGCCCTCGAGACCATCATGGGCGTTCCGATGATGTATGGCGTGCTCGGCTTGGCGGCCTTTGCGGCGGCCTACTCCTTGTACGGCGGACTTTCCGCCGTTTCGTGGACCGATGTCATTCAAGTCATCTTCCTGACCATTGGCGGATTGGTGACCACCTATTTGGCCTTGGATGCGGTTTCAGGCGGGGAAGGATTCATGGGCGGCATGGCCACCATCATGGATGCCGCGCCCGAACGATTTGCCATGATTTTGGACAAATCCAGCCCCGACTACATCAGCTTGCCCGGCATTGGCGTGCTGGTAGGCGGCATGTGGATTGCCAATCTCTACTACTGGGGCTTTAACCAGTACATCATTCAGCGAACCTTGGCGGCCAAATCCTTGCGCGAATCTCAAAAAGGCATTCTCCTAGCCGCAGGCATCAAGCTCATCCTCCCCATCATTGTGGTCATCCCAGGTATCGCAGCCTATGTGATGATCGATGACCCCGCCATCTTGGCTAGCCTGGGTGACGCGGCCCAATCCAATATGCCGAGCATGGATCAAGCGGACAAGGCCTACCCATGGCTCTTGCAATTCCTTCCCACGGGACTCAAGGGATTGGCCTTCGCGGCCCTGACGGCGGCCATCGTTTCCTCCTTGGCCTCGATGCTCAATTCCACCGCGACCATTTTTACCATGGACATCTACAAGCCCTATATCAAGCCCAATGCGACCGACCGCCAAACGGTTTCCATGGGCCGAATTTCGGCCGTAGTCGCGCTCATCATCGCGTCCATCATGGCTCCCTTGTTGGGGGGCATTGACCAGGCCTTCCAGTTTATCCAAGAATACACAGGCGTGGTGAGCCCAGGCATCTTGGCCGTCTTCGTCTTGGGCCTCTTCTGGAAGAAAACCACCAACAAAGCAGCTATCATCGGCGCCTTGACCTCCATCCCCATTGCGATGTACTTCAAGGTGGCGCCCAAAGGCTGGTCTGAGTCGGCCCTCTTTGTCGACCTGCCTTTCTTGGACCAAATGGGCTACACCGCCCTCCTGACGATGGGCATCATCGCCTTCATCTCCTACCGCCAAAACCAAGGTGCAGACGATGAAAAAGGCATTGCGATCACCAAAGAAACCTTCAAGACGGATGCGATCTACAACATCGGCGCCTTCGCCTTGATGCTCATCTTGACCGCCCTGTACGCCTTCTTCTGGAGCTAATTCCCGTACCCTCTTTTTGAAACGCGCGCTGCGGACTTTGGAAAACAAAGGCTGTCAGCGCGCGTTACCTTTGCACCTATTCTTCACGACGCATGGAAAAACGGATTAAAGGATTTTCGAAACTCTCGAAGCAAGCTAAAATGGAATGGCTCGCCAAAGCCCATTTGGCCCAGCCCGAAGCCGGCATGGCATTGATGCAGAGCTATATGCATGCGGATCCCGCGATCCAAAAGCGCCACGATGAGTTCATCGAGAATACAGTAGCCAACTATTACCTACCCTTTGGGGTGGCACCCAATTTCCTGATTAACGGCAAGGTCTACACGGTGCCGATGGCCATCGAGGAGAGTTCTGTCGTCGCCGCCGCCGCAAAATCAGCCCAATTCTGGATGGCCCGCGGAGGGTTCCGCTCGACCATCCTATCCTCCACCAAAATTGGCCATATCCATTTCATGTTTGGGGGAGATGGAGCAGCTTTGCAGGCGGTATTTGACGCCCATCTAAGCCAAATCCGGGCCTCCACCGCGCACATCACTGGGAACATGGAAAAGCGTGGGGGAGGCATCTTGGATATTCGCCTCGTCGATAAAACGGAGGCCCTCGCGGACTACTATCAGGTGGAAGTCCGTTTTGACACGCGGGACTCCATGGGCGCCAACTTCATTAATTCCTGTCTGGAAGAAATGGCCAAGGTCCTCAAAGCCTGTGTGCGCGAGGACGCAAGAACCGCCCCGTCACCCCTGGATGTCGTCCTATGCATCCTCTCGAATTACACCCCCGAATGTTTGGTCCGATGCGAAGTGTCTTGTCCCATGGAGGACATGCTGGAGGGCACCGACATGACGGCGGCTGAATTTGCCCATAAGTTCCATCGCGCCGTCCGCATCGCAGAGGTGGAACCCTATCGAGCGGTCACCCACAACAAGGGGATTATGAACGGCATCGATGCGGTCATTTTGGCGACGGGCAATGATTTCCGCGCCGTCGAAGCGGCCTGCCATGCCTACGCGGCCCGAAGTGGCTCCTACAGCAGTTTGACCCATTGTTCGGTGGAGGATGGGGTCTTCCGTTTTTGGATTGAAATTCCCTTGTCCCTCGGAACCGTGGGTGGGCTGACCCAACTGCATCCTCTCGTGAAAATGGCCCTCGAGATGCTCGGCCATCCCGGAGCGCATGAATTGATGATGGTGGTGGCCGCCTCCGGCTTGGCCCAAAATTTTGCCGCCTTGCGTGCCTTAACCACCACAGGCATCCAGAAAGGGCACATGAAAATGCACCTTTTGAATATTCTCAACCAGCTCGGGGCGACCGAAACGGAAAAGGAAATCATCGCCGCCCAGTTTGCCAAATTGGTACCGCACCACGCCGACGTGGTGAAGGCCTTTTATGACCTGCGCGGCCTACCCCTTCCCGAAACCCATTAACCATGGCCGGGACGACGCATTTCTTTGCCCACGGAAAACTGCTTCTCACCTCCGAGTACACGGTGCTCCATGGCGCATGGGCCTTAGCCGTCCCGACCCAAAAAGGGCAACACCTGACCCATCACCCGGGCACCGCCCCTCTTACGTGGGAAGCCCGGGATTGCCACGGCGAGATTTGGCTTTCCGGCGAGGTGGCGTCGGCCCCAGAGCTCCACTGGGTCCGAACCTCGATGGAAGCTGCCTTGCGCCTAGCCGGTCGCAGCGAGTGGCCTACGGGGCATGTCGAAACGGTCCTCGAATTTGAGCGCGAATGGGGCTGGGGGAGCTCAAGCACTCTCACATCCCTGATGGCCCAATGGATGGGCGTCGATCCCATGGCCCTCCATTTTGCCGTCTCCCAAGGTTCAGGCTACGATGTGGCCTGTGCGCAAGCCTCCGGAGCCATCCTCTACCGCCGCCGTGGGAATACGTGCGAGGTTCGCCGGGTTTCCATGGAGCATTGGCCCAGCCAGGCTCTGTACTTGGCCTATTTGGGCCAAAAACGCGATAGCCAAGCCGCCGTGAAATCCTATGCGACCCACGACGACCGGGCCGCCGCCCACACCACCCAGCTTACTGTGGACCTTCTGGAAGCCTCCAGTCCAGAGCAATGGGCGAGTTACCTCCTTGCACATGAACAGTTTATGGCGGATCATTTGGGCGCTGAATCCCCCGTTCTTCCCCATTATGCCTCCCCTTCCGCGCGCGCTCACGCGGGCGGAAAGAGCCTAGGCGCTTGGGGTGGGGACTTTGCCTTGTTTTGCGACCCGAATCCCGATACCCTTGCCTACCTTCACGACTGTGGGTATGCACCGGTTTTTCCCTGGAAGGAGGTGGTCCTCCATGTTTAGTCGACCATTTGGGCTTCGTGCCCTGTGGGCGGTGAGCCTGTTAGTGGCCAGCGTATTCCCCTCGTGGGCCGCGCATTTGGTGGGCGGAGACCTGACCTACACCTGCACCGGAAACAACCAATACCAGCTCAAACTGGTGGTGTACCGAGATTGCAATTCCACGGGAGCCCAGCTGGATCAGACGGCCTCCATCGGCATTTACGATGGGGTAAGTGGACAATTGCTCTACAACTTGCAAGTCAATAAGGGAGCGACGATTCCCCTCCCCGCCAACACCGGAAACCCATGTTTGCAGGCGCCTCCCAATATCTGCACAGAATACGCCAACTACACCACCATTCAAAGTCTTCCTCCACGAGCTTCCGGGTATGTGATTACCTACCAACGATGCTGTCGCAATGCCACCATCACCAACGTCAACAACCCCGATGATTGGGGCATGACGGTTACGACGCGCATTCCGCCCAATGACACCTGCAACAGCAGCCCACAGTGGGACTCTACCCCACCCATCGTCTTGTGTTCCCAGGAATACCTCAACATTCCGGTGACCTGTACCGACCCCGATGGGGATTCCCTGTACTATTCTCTATGCGACCTATACCACGGGGGGGGCAAGGGCAATGGCGGAGGTTTTAACAGCCCACAACCCAGCCCTCCAGCACCGCCGCCCTACACCGTGGTGCCTTATAAGTTTCCAAATACGTCAACCAATCCCATCCCCGGCAATCCCCCATTATCTATGAATCCGACCACGGGCCATTTACAGGGCAAAATCACCGTGTTAGGGCAATATGTAATGGCTATGTGTGTCGAGGAATGGCGCAATGGCGTGTTAATCAATACGATTCGACGAGACTATCAATTCAATGTGACCTCCTGCCAGGCCGCCATTTGGGCGGACATCATTTCGGAAGTAGACGACCCCTCCCAGCTCTGCATCGGCACCACCGTGCCCTTCCAAGAAGACAGCTACAATGCGACTTTTTTCCATTGGGATTTTGGGGACCCCAACCTCACGACGGACACCTCCAATTTGCCCAACCCGGTCTACACGTTTAACGACACGGGGGTCTACATCGTCACGTTGATTGCCAACCCAGGATGGCCCTGTGCCGATACAGATCAAGTGGTCTTCCACATTTATCCCCCCATCAATGCAGGGATACAGTGGTCAGGCGGGGTATGTGCGGACGAGCAAAACTTTGTCTTTACCCCAACGGGCTTTTGGTATCCAGATGCGACGATTGAGTGGTCCTTTGGACAACCCGGCGACGCGAACTTGGCGAGCTACAGCGGAGAATTCCCGCCCCCCATCACCTTCGCTCAGCCCGGTGCCTACCCGGTGCAGCTCTACATCAAATCCAAAGCCTGCGAGGAGACGGTGTACGATACCATTCGGGTGTATCAACGGCCCCAGATTGACGCGCAAATCAGCGGCATCGTGGGCTGTGAACCCTACACCCACCTTTTTGACCCCCAGGCGTCTGCTTCCACCGAGATGTTCTTCCTCTGGGACTTTGGGGACGGAGACACCAGCCATGCAGCGATGCCTTCCCATACGTACACGCAGGCCGGCCTGTACGATGTGAAGCTGTGGATGTGGACCGACGACGGCTGCATCGATACCATTTTTGTTTCCTATCCAGAAGCCGTCCTCGTGAATCCGAGGCCTTCGAGTACATTCACGGTCACTCCATCGGTGACCAGCATTTACACCCCGGTCGTGACGGTGGATGCCGGGGGATTTTTATTCAATGAGCAGTTCTTCTTCGACATGGGGGACTCCACGCTCTACACCCAGACCGACTTCTTTGCGCACCAATACAGCGATACGGGGAACTTCGAGGTGAAGCGCATCGCGGTCAACCAATATGGTTGCTGGGACACCCTGGGCGTTTGGGTTCGGATTAATCCCGTGCTGAACATATGGGCCCCCACCGCCTTCACGCCGAACGGCGATGGCAAAAATGAATTCTTCCGCCCCTTCGTGACGGGATTTACCACCTACCATTTGGTTATCGCCAACCGATGGGGTCAGGTCGTCTACGAATCGGATGATGCGCTCGAAGAGTGGAATGGTCAACTGCGGAACCAAGGTCCACCATGCCCCCAAGACGTCTATTCTTGGCACCTATTTATTGTGGATTTTGGCGATTCCCCGGTGGAATACACGGGAACGGTCCTGCTGTACCGATAGCGAAGGCTATCCCCAGCGCAAACCCAGTGCAACGGCCGCGAGACCCAGGAGCACACTACAGAGCACATAGCCCCCCGCGATGCCCCACTCGCCCTGACGGAGCAAGCCAAGCACCTCATAGGAAAAGGTGGAAAAGGTGCTGAAACCCCCGCAAATTCCAACCGTGACCAGAAGCATCGCTTTGGGGTTCGAACCCTTTGCCAAGGCCCAGCCGAGGACCCAACAGGCCAGGAGATTCGCGATCAGCGTCCCCCCCATGACCGCATAGGGATGCTTCCAGACCGTTTGCAGGCCTTGGCCCACTCCCCATCGGAGAACTGAACCAATCCCGCCACCGAGAAATACGAGGAGTATCGAGGTCATAGAGTCGAAAAGGTAGGAGATTTTCGCCAAGCTAACAGGACTGCGGCTACCGTCACGCCCAACATGGCGCCCCCGAGAACATCCCCGGGATAATGGACACCCAGGTAAATACGGCTATAGGAGACGAGCAAGGCATACGTAGTCATGGCGATCCAGACGTGCCGGGGGGGACGGGCTGCGCGAACAACCATCCAAGCGGCCCAGACAGTTGCCGCATGAGAGGAAACAAAACCATAGCGCCCTCCGCAGCGCTCTGCCCCTAGGACGAATTTCCCTACAAGATCCGGATCGTGGCAGGGGCGCAGGCGTTCCAAGACTTCCTTGAAGGCGTGAACACTCAACCAATCGCTCAGGGCAACGGCGGCGATGAGCAGAGCCGCCCATTGGACCACTCGCATAAGTTCCCATGTTCTAGCGGCATAGGCGAGTAAAAGGGCTAACACCCCGTAACTAAGCCACGGTGCGCTCAACACACGGAAAAAAGGAATAGCAGCGCCTGACCCCCCAGAAGTCCAGGCGAGAAAAAGCTCCTGATCGAGCTGTATTAGTTGTTCAAGGCCACCCAAAGCAAATCTTTCAGTTCTTGAAGGTTCTCCCCCGATACCGAGCTAAAGAAGAGGTGAGGCACCTTCGGAGGCAAGGTGGCAGAGATTTCTTCCCTGAGTTCTGCATCGAGAATGTCCGACTTGGAAATCGCCAACAAACGCTGTTTTCCAATCAAATCTGGGTTGTATTTCTCCAATTCAGCGAGCAAAATGGCATACTCCTTCGCGTGGTCTGCCGAATCGGCAGGAACCAAGAAGAGCAGCATCGAATTGCGCTCAATATGGCGCAAGAAGCGGTGCCCTAAGCCCTTGCCTTCGCTCGCTCCTTCGATAATTCCCGGGATATCCGCGATGATGAAGGAGTTGTACCCTCGGTATTCCACGACCCCCAGATTGGGCACCAGGGTCGTAAAGGGATAGTCCGCTATTTCCGGCTTGGCGGCCGACACCACAGAGAGCAAGGTGGATTTTCCCGCATTGGGAAAGCCCACTAGACCGACATCCGCGAGGACCTTGAGCTCAAGAATAAACCAGCCCTCCTGCCCTGCCTCGCCCGGTTGCGCAAAGTGGGGAGCTTGGTTCGTAGCACTTTTGAAATGGGTGTTTCCGAGTCCTCCCCGCCCGCCAGGCAAGAGGATGACGCGCTGACCGTGTTCTGTAATTTCACATTTTTGCTCGCCCGTTTCGGCATCCTTGGCAATGGTTCCCAAGGGAACGTGCAAGATGATGTCCTCTCCATCGCCACCGTGTCGGTCGTTTCGGCCACCCCCACCGCCCATAACCGCCTTGATGTGCTTGCGGTACTTGAGGTGAAGGAGGGTCCAACTTTGGTTATTGCCTTCGAGAATGATGTGACCTCCACGGCCGCCATCGCCTCCGTCCGGACCTCCTTTGGGAATTCCACGGGCGCGGTAGAAGTGGGCACTGCCTGCCCCTCCTTTGCCCGAGGCGCAGTAGATCTTGACGTAGTCAATAAAGTTGGTATCTGCCATGAGGGGGGCGCTTAAAGCGCGTGCAACGTTTGTTCGAGAGCGGCGGCGATGTCGGAAATACTTCCCACCCCAGAAATGCCTTTATACTTTCCTTGAGCTTCGTAGTATCCTTGAACGGGGGCGGTTTCGCGGTGGTATACCGCGACGCGCTGGGCGATTACTTCGGGGTTAGCATCATCGGGGCGGCCTGAAGTCTTGCCTCGATCTAGCAGGCGCGCCATCAATTCTTCATCGGGCACTTCCAAGCCGATCATGGCCGAAATCTGTTGGCCGGCTTCGGCGAGGATGGCATCCAGGGCTTCGGCCTGTGCTTGGGTGCGGGGGAATCCATCAAATAGAAAGCCCACGGCATTCGGATGTTTGCTCCATTCGGCTTGAAGCATATCAATCGTCACCGCATCCGGGACCAACTTGCCTTGGTCCATGTACGACTTGGCTAGATTACCCAATTCTGTGGCGTTTTTGATGTTAAAACGGAAGATATCCCCCGTGCTCAGGTGAACAAAGCCAAATTTTTCTACCAAGAAGGTGCTCTGTGTTCCTTTGCCTGCCCCGGGAGGACCGAATAATACAATGTTTTTCATCTCAAAATACCAAAGCGCGAAGGTACGACCCTCCTGCATTTTTTACCTTTGTCCTCTAAACTCCATCCATGCCATGGAACATACGTATGCCGTAATTATGGCTGGAGGTGTCGGAAGTCGCTTTTGGCCCACCAGTACCTCCCAGCAACCCAAGCAATTTTTGGATATTTTGGGCACAGGTGAAAGTCTGCTGCAGCAAACATTCCGACGCATGGCTCGGGTGGTTCCAGCCGATCACATTTACATCGTGACCCATGCGGATTATGCGGACCAATGTTTGGCCCAAATTCCCTCCATGGACCGAGCCCAAATCATTGCCGAGCCCTCGCGACGCAACACGGCCCCCTGTGTGGCGTATGCCGCCTTCAAACTCAAGAAGCGAGATCCTTTAGCCAATTTTGTGATTACGCCCGCCGACCACCTCGTGACCCACGAAGCCGAATTTGAGCGCATCCTCAACGTGGGACTCCAGGCTACCCAAGAGCACAACATTCTTCTCACCTTAGGGATGAACCCGCACCGCCCAGAGACCGGATATGGATACATTCAGTTCAAGAATGAAGCGACCACCTTGGGCTCTGAAATCAAACCTGTCAAAACGTTTACCGAAAAACCCAACCGCGAATTGGCTGAGTCCTTCTTGGCCACCGGGGAGTTTCTTTGGAATGCGGGGATCTTCCTCTGGAATGCTAATGCCATCCTCAGCGCCTTTGAGCGATATATGCCGGAAGTCTATGCTGCGTTTGATGCCGGCTGGGATGCCCTAAACACGGTGGACGAGAAGACCTTCATTGAGGGCATGTATTCCCAATGTCCCAATGAATCCATTGACTATGGTATCCTCGAAAAAGCCAGCCAAGTCTATGTCCTTCCCGCCGAGTTTGGATGGAGTGACCTCGGTTCATGGGGAGCCGTGCACGATCAGAGAGTCCCAGATTCCGATGGAAATTCCGGGGTGCGTCCCAACATCCTGGTCTACAATAGCCAAAACAATATTCTATCCCTGCCCAACCATGTGGTGGCCGTGATTGACGGCCTGGATGACTTCATTGTGATTCAATCGGAAGACCGATTGCTCATCTGCCCCCGTGACAAGGAACAGGACATCAAGCAGTACGTCAACGATGTCAAGGTGAAGTTGGGTGACAAGCACGTCTAAAGAGCGCCAAGGAACCCAAATGCATAAAAAAACCGCGCTGAAAGGCGCGGTTTTTTTTATTTCAGCGGGATTTTTCCCGAAAAAGTCGTTTTTGGGCTTATTCTTCGTGGCCAATCCACTTGTAGACCAACTTGGGCGCTACACGCTCCAAACCCACCAAAGTCAACCAATAGCCGACGAACAAGCCCAAGAAAATGAGCATGCTAAATCCCGTAAGGATGATCAACAAGGCGAGGAGGAATCCGATGAATTTCATGGTCGTGCGTTTGAATTTGTGACAAAGATACATTCCAAATGGGCATAGCAAGCACCCCTAGAATACTACCTTTGTATTTATGAGCACACGCATTGAACGGGACACCATGGGCGAAGTCCATGTCCCCGCAAACGTCTACTGGGGAGCCCAAACCGAGCGGTCCCGCAATAATTTCAAAATCGGTCCCGAAGGCAGCATGCCCAAGGAGATCATCCACGCATTTGGCTACCTCAAAAAGGCGGCCGCCCTGACCAATGCGGACCTGGGCGTGCTCTCTGCCGAAAAAGCCCAACTCATTGCCGCCGTCTGCGATGAAATCATTGCTGGACAGTGGGATGATCAATTCCCCTTGGTGATTTGGCAGACGGGGTCGGGCACCCAAAGCAATATGAACTGCAACGAGGTGATTGCCTACCGCGGCCACGTCTTGCAAGGTGGCACGCTCACGGATGCGAACAAGGTCCTGCATCCCAACGACGACGTCAACAAGTCCCAGTCCTCCAACGATACCTTCCCTACGGCCATGCACATTGCAGCCTACCGCCAAGCATTCGGCGTGACCCTCCCCGGTTTGCGTCATTTGCGCGAGGTGTTGCACAGCAAGCAGGTCGAATTTCAAGACATCGTGAAGACCGGGCGTACCCATTTTATGGATGCCACTCCCTTGACCTTGGGTCAAGAATTCTCTGGCTATGTTCAGCAACTCGACAACGGCATTCGCGCCGTGGAGAACGCCCTCGTCATGGTCGCTGAGCTCGCCCTCGGCGGCACAGCTGTGGGCACAGGACTCAACACACCCGAGGGATACAGCGAAAAGGTCGCCGCCCGCATCGCGGAATTGACCGGACTGCCCTTTGTCTCCGCCCCCAACAAATTTGAAGCCCTAGCCGCACATGACGCCATGGTGGAACTTTCCGGTGCCCTCAAACGCGTGGCTGTTTCCTTGATGAAAATTGGTAATGACATTCGCATGCTTTCAAGCGGTCCCCGCTCCGGCATCGGCGAAATCGTCATTCCCGACAACGAGCCCGGTTCTTCCATCATGCCGGGTAAAGTGAATCCCACGCAGCCTGAAGCATTGACCATGGTCGCCGCCCAAGTCATGGGCAACGACGTAACGGTCAGTATTGGTGGAGCGACGGGGCACTTTGAACTCAACGTCTTCAAGCCCGTCATCGCCGCCAACGTCCTCCAGAGCGCCCGTCTCATCGGGGACGCCTGCGTGAGCTTTGCAGACAACTGTGCCGTAGGCATTCAAGCGAATCGCCCTGTGATCCAAAAGCACTTGGAAAACAGCCTCATGCTCGTCACGGCGCTCAACCCCCATATTGGCTACGACAAGGCCGCCAAAATTGCTAAGACGGCCCACGCTGAAGGCAGCACCTTGCGCGAAGCCGCCCTGAAATTGGGCTATGTGACAAACGAGGAGTTTGATGCGTGGGTGAAGCCTGAGGATATGTGTTGAGGGTGCTTCGCGCTGTTTCAGGGCGAAAGGGTTTAAGGGCTTTGCTTTCGGCGCGTAGCGCGAGCCCTCTAGCTTCCTAGCCTCAGCGCGTAGCGCGAGCCCTCTAGCTTCCTAGCCTCAGCGCGTAGCGCGAGCCCTCTAGCTTCCTAGCCCAAAATCTCCGCAATCCGCTCCGCGGGACGCGCGACCACTGCTTCGTCT
>DNWN01000067.1 GCA_003507115.1 Cryomorphaceae bacterium
GACGCCCTCTGGAAGTTGCGCCGGCGCGTAGGGGAGGCCGTCAAATCTCATAGCATCTACAAAGAAGAAGATACGGTGGTACCAAGGGCCAAATTGCCCGACCTCTTGCGAGCGGTCAAGCGCATTGGCGCCGACTATGGCTTTCAATCGGTTTGCTATGGCCATGCCGGCGATGGCAACCTACATGTCAACATTGTGAAAGGAGAGATGTCCGATGCGGATTGGTCGGGCCCCCGACTTCAAGCGGGCATCCGCCAACTCTTTTCCGAAGTGGTAGCCATGGGGGGCACCATTAGTGGCGAACACGGCATTGGATTGGTTCAAAAGCCCTACCTCGACCTTGCCTTTTCAAGTACGGCGATGACACTACAGAAGCAAATCAAAGCCTTGCTCGACCCGAAGGGCATCATGAATCCTGGGAAGATCTTCCTGTAAACGTGCCAACTGCCTAGCGCCTCGCGATAGGGTAAGCCACTTCGTTGTGCCGGATGACCTCATACGGGGCATTGTAGCCATAGACCTCAAGGGGACCTTCAATCTCGAGCCCTTCGGCGTCACACCAAGTCTTGAGTTTTTGGCCGTATTCCATGTTCCGCTCCTGACTCAACAGACCACCATAGGAAAGGACGGCATAGCGTTGGGCGGGTTCTTCAATGAAGCGAATGCCCTCCTGCAGCGGCTTGGGGAGGTCCGCAGCACGCCCTTTGTCGGACATAAAGAAGCGCATGCGTGGATCGGTTTGCTCCATGATGAGCGAAACGGGAGCCGTCATGGCCATGGACGTTTGGCTTTGATTTCCACCAAAGATGTAGCGTGCTAAGGGACGAAACCCTTCCCGGGACATGGTGCTGTATTCTGCTTGACTCACAGAGACTTCCGCCCACAGACGCTCCCCATAGTCACGAATTTCAAAGGAGCCATCCCGTTTGACCACTTCATAGCTGGGGCGATCGAGCTTCTTGCTCTGCGTGTAGGCAAAACCTGTGTAGGCGGCGATGATTGCAGCGCCCGAAATGAGAATCCATTGCATACGAGATAAACGCTTCATGGTCAAACTTTGTTCATGGCTGGTTGGATGGTAGACGGAGAGCTTGGGCTGGTCCAAATCGCGGCGAGGGCATCCCTGGACGGGCCGAATTCAATGCTTTGCGCATCCACTGTACATCCCACCATGCGCCAAATTTCTGGCCCGCATG
Source organism: Cryomorphaceae bacterium (assembly GCA_003507115.1). Classification (GTDB taxonomy): domain Bacteria; phylum Bacteroidota; class Bacteroidia; order Flavobacteriales; family Schleiferiaceae; genus TMED14. The sequence goes on from DNWN01000067.1 coordinate 1,197, forward strand.
GGAATAGAGGGCAAATGGACTAAACCCACACGCGTCGTGAAGACCTATGCTTGCTTCATTGGGTAATGTGATCACCCCGTAGGCCCACAAAAAACCCCGTTCAGTGAGTTCGGGCAACAAGGCTTGATACAGCGTTCGGCCTAGGCCCTGGCCTGGCTGGGCCACATATACCGAGGTTTCGACGGCCCATTGGTACGCGATGCGTTCCCGATGGGTAGTGGCGTAGGTGTAGCCGACGATGGTGCCCTGGTCATCTTCGGCCACGAGAAATGGAAAGCGCCCGGCAATCCTTGCCAGGCGCTGTTCAAAAGTGTGAAATTCGGGAACGTCTATTTCAAACGTCGCGGTAGACTGCGAGACGATGGGGCCATAAATAGCTAAAATGCCCTGCGTGTCCTCTGGCCGAAAAGCCCGAATCTGCATGCCGTGCTTAGTCGCGGCGCCCCAAGTAGAGCATCACGTAATACAGGAGTTGTGTCACCGCCGCGGCGGCTGCGACCAGGTAGGTGCGGGCGGCCCATTTGAGCGCATCCTCGGCCATGCCGTGGTTGGATGGGTTGGTGATGCCCGCGCCTTTTAACCAGACGAGAGCACGACGAGAAGCATCGTATTCTACCGGCAAGGTGATGACCGCAAATCCAGCGATCACCGCCTGGGTGCCGATGAGAAGCAGAAGGATTCCGTCATAGCCCAAACCTAACAGGCTCATGCCGAAGATGGAGGCGAAAAAAACGATGTTCATGATTTGGCTGGAGGCGTTCACCACAGGGACCATCTTACTCCGCATCGTCAACCAAGCATACGCATTGGCATGTTGAACGGCGTGGCCACATTCGTGGGCTGCAATGGCCGCGGCGGCCACGGAACGGCCTTCATACACTTCCGGGGATAGATTCACTGTTCGGGTCGCCGGATTGTAGTGGTCCGTCAACTTCCCTGGGACGCCGGTGATTTGAACTGAACCCAGGCCATAGTGATTCAGCATGGCTTGGGCGACTTCTGCCCCGGTCATCCCGTTATGCAAAAGCTCTTGACTATACTTCTTGAAGCGATTCTTTAAACGGGCCTGGACGGCGAAGCCAAGAATCATGAAAGAGATAAGAATGACGAAAAACATAGGTCTGTTTGATTTACTGTGGAAAAGTACAAATTCAGTGCCGTAGAACATACACTGCCAAAATGTAGTTTTGAAACATGACAAAAAGCGCCAAGCCCTTGATTTTAGTGACCAATGATGACGGAGTGACAGCTCCCGGTATTCGAACGTTAATCCGCATCATGAATTCCCTCGGGGATGTGGTGGTCGTGGCGCCAGACAGCCCGCAAAGTGGGATGGGCCATGCCATTACGATTCACGACACGTTGCGCTGCTCCCCCCTGGTGCATGATGCAGGTCCGCAAACAGAATATGCGTGCACCGGGACCCCCGTCGATTGTGTGAAACTGGCAGTGCACGAAATTCTCGGGCGCCGCCCGGATCTCATTGTGTCGGGGATTAATCATGGAAGTAATGCGAGCGTCAATGTCATTTACAGCGGAACCATGTCGGCCGCGGTAGAGGGGGCGATGCAAAAAGTTCCATCCATTGGGTTTAGCCTCTTGGATTATTCTTGGGAGGCTGACTTTTCTCAGGCCGAACCTTTTATCAAACAAATTGCCCAGTCGGTGTTGGCCAAAGGACTACCTGCAGGGGTGTGCCTCAATGTCAATATCCCGAAAGCAACCGAAGAACCCTATGCGGGTATCAAAGTGTGCCGTCAAACCATGGGCCACTGGGAGGAGGATTTTGACAAGCGCATGGATCCAACGGGGAAACCCTATTACTGGATGCGGGGTGCTTTTGTCGATTCCGATGGCGGCGACGATTCGGATATCTGGGCCCTCGAACATCACTATCTATCCGTTGTCCCTATTCACTTCGATCTGACTGCGCATTATGCGCTTGCTCCGGTCCATGGAATTCTGGGCGTATGAGTCCTGGACCTCGCCGTGATCGACTCGAAGCATGGATGGGCGCCGTGATCGCTGGAGGCACCCCGTGGTTCATTTGGGCATTTCTTCAGGCGACATATCCTGATTTGCCTCCTGTTTCTGAAATCGACCCAGATCTCTGGGCCTTTCTGTTAAATCGTGTTTTGGTTTTTTCCATTCTGATTGAGCTTAGCTATCTCATTATTGGCGTCATGCTACGTCGGTATAAGTTGGTCAAGATGATATTGATCATTTCTGCGTTGTATTCCTCGGTGGCACTCTACTATCGCTGGGAATGGTTGTAAAAAAGGTGTTTGTCCTTGCGGGGGAAGCCTCGGGCGACGTGCTCGGAGCCGAATTTTTGCGTGCCCTCCGTGCGGCAGATCCTCTGGTGTCCATCACGTATACCGGAGGACCGGCCATGCGCGAGGTGCTGCAAGGCCAGGTGCCTTGGGTGCCCATGGAACAGATGGCCTTTATGGGCTTTGTGGAGGTCCTTCGTCATCTGCCCCAAATCTGGAGAAACGATCAAACGATCAAGCGAGCGTTGCTCGATGACCGCCCAGATCTGATCGTTTTGATCGATTACCCGGGGTATGGACTGCGGCTGGCTAAGTGGCTGAATGCCCAAGGATTTCGTAGCGAGGGCCGCCGAATAGTTCAGTTGGTATCCCCCCAATTCTGGGCTTGGAAGCCCGACCGCCTGGCGACACTCAAATCCTGCTTTGATGCGGTTTATCCCCTGTTGCCTTTTGAATCGCCGCTTTTGACGAAGGCCGGTGTGGTGGCTCCCTATTTTGGGCATCCGGCCGCCACTCGTGTCCCCGCGGGCGGTTGGGATCCGGAGGGGCCCATTGCCCTCCTTCCCGGGAGTCGGACCCAAGAATGGGCCCACCATGTGCCCATTTTTTCCGATACGGCGCAAGCCTTGGGTCGAGAAGTTCGTTGGTACCGCCCGGCGCACATTCAAAGCGTCGACTACCAAAGAATGCTTGCGCGACTCGGGGTAACCGCCTCCTTGGAGGCCATTCATTGTGGGGTGCCCAGCATGCAAGGTATTTCGGGGGCCTTGGTAGCAAGTGGGACGGCCACCTTGGAAGTGGCACTCCGAGGAATCCCCTTGGTGGTGGCGTACAAGACCTCTCGGGTGTCGTATGAAATTGGAAAGCGCGTGATTCGCGTACCTTATATCTCGCTCGTTAACCTTATCCTGGACCGCCCCGCCGTGGCGGAGTGCGTGCAGGACCGCTGTGCGCCG
>DNWN01000168.1:0-1066 GCA_003507115.1 Cryomorphaceae bacterium
ACATGGCTTGCGCGATTGCCGGAATAACGGTAAACCCACTCAATGCCATATTTTACTTACCTTTAGCTAAACCGAATCATTTATGAATGACATTAGAATACCTTATTGGCGGTCAAGAGGTCGTGGGTTCGGATTACATCTTCTCCACTTCCAACAGCCTCTAAACAAGGCTGTTGTCTGACAAAACGCTGACATTCAATGACATGTCGGCGTTTTTTTTATTCTATGAGAACTCACACACTTTTTATACACTGGCTGATCATACTCTTGCTCTGCTCGAATACCGCCTTTGCTCAATCTGATTTGGGCAATTGGATGATGTACTTCGGAACGAATAAAATCGACAATCAATGGAGCATCCATACCGAGGCCCAACACCGGAACTACACCGTACAACCTCAACTTGAACAACTCCTGCTTCGAACCGGGGTAAATTATAAGTTCGACAATGGACTCATGCTCACGGGCGGTTATGCAAACATTACCAATTATGAGTTTCAGAGTTCGCGCATAGGCCCGGAAGTAGAAGAACATCGGATTTGGCAGCAGCTCATTACCGCAAGCTTTTTCGGAAAAGCCAAGCTCGAACATCGTTTCCGATACGAGCAACGCTGGATTGAAAGCGACTTCAAAACTCGATACCGCTACCGCGGCATGCTATTTTATCCGATTAACAGTGAATCCATCGAGGTAGGCACCTACTACCTGGGCATCTATGATGAGATTTTCCTCCAACCGGGAGAAACCACTTTTGACCGCAATCGCCTCTACGGAGGAGTGGGCTATAAGTACGCTTCGAACATTCAATTTCAATTGGGTTACCTGCTGCAAACCGTTGGATCTACCACCAAACAATACCTCCAGTTCGGGTTGATATTTGACACTTGATGCACAGAATATGATACATATCCGTTGCCTGTGCGATTGGGAGGCTTTACACGTGAAGCAAACCCGAACAGCTTCGCTGTACTGGTTCTTTCATTCTAGTTCGCCCCTGATCAAGCTTGGTACGCTCTAAAATTAAAAAACCCGAGTCTTGCGACTCGGGTTTACTTCTGTGTAGACG